>NZ_JAIUJZ010000013.1:78554-84197 GCF_020176775.1 Saccharopolyspora sp. 6M | reverse complement strand
AGCTCTCCGCGGGCGCGGGTGCGGGCGAGGTCGCACCGTCCTCCGGCGCCGGCTCGTCCGGCCGCCCCGGTTCCGGCGGGGGGGGGCCCCCCGGGGGGGGCGGGGCCCCCCCCGCAGCCGACTGGGGAAGCCTCATTCCGGTACTGGGGTTCGCTGGTCCGTTCTTTCCGGGTCGGTGATGTTGCAGACCGCAGCTTGGTCGTGGTCTTTGAGGATGCGGGCCAGTGTGCGGGCTCGGTCAGAACCGATCTTCAGGTTCCGGCGAAACGTGTCGGCGGATGCGGTCCACCCATGCAGGCGCCAATGTTTCCGATTGACACCGAAAGCCCGCTGCGCCAGCGGATCCGCAACGCCTGAGTTTGCCGGATGGTCTTGTCCGGGGCCAGTGTTCTGTTCATGGTGGGCGCCTGCTCTGTCCACATCGGACTGTTCTGCCTCAGGCGACTGGATCGTGGCCCTTGAGGTGGCGCCCTCCTGAAATAGCCGCATATCGTCGACGCTGGGCCGCTGATGCTCGGCATGGCCCATCAACCGGTGCGTGAGGTTGGTGATCTGCTGCACGGTTCGTGCCGGTGTCGAGTAGCCATGCCCATTCTGCGGGGACTTTCTTTCTCCACTGTGGTCTGTGGTGAGATCGTAGAATCGTTCTGGCATGCCGAATTCGCCTCTCGTCGTCGAGCGCGTCGTAGTAGTTGGTGATGTGTCAGAGCACCATGCGCCGCCACAGCAGGAAGGTTCGCCAGGGATCGAGGAACCAGCGGGCGAGCGGGATGCGATCGCGCAGGGTTCCGGTGCGGGCGCCGATGCGGCGCAGCAGCACGGTGCGTGTGGATTCGATCACGGCCAGCAGCATCAGTGGCGCCGCCGTATGCAGGCCGACCGCCACGAGATCCGACCATACTGCCGTGGCGTTGGCGGCGACAGTGCCGAAGGCCAGTAGCCGGACGGGTTGGCGCAGCTGATCCAGGTCAGCACGAGGTCGACGAGGACGATGCCGAGTAGGCCTCCGTCGAGGCCGAGCGGGACGAGCTCAGGCAGGGGAAGGTGCTTCTCGACCGCGACCGCGGCCGCGGTCTGGTACGAGCCCGCTGCCCCGTAGGCGGCCAGTGCCACCCCGATGACCACTGAACCCACGCATGCCGCGATCTGTCCTCGGGACATCTCCGGTACCGGTGCGCGGTAGCGATCTGTCATCGTGCACCTCCTTGCAGTGAGGCGGCGGCCAGTGGGTGGGATTCACCGGTGAGTGCCGCGAGGGCGGTGGCGACTTCGTCGAGGCTGGCGCGGACGTAGGTCGTGGTCGTGCCGGTATCCCCGCCGCTGTCGGTGTGGCCTGCGTAGGCCCGGGCCACGGCGTAGCCGAAGTGGCGTTCGACCCAGGTCAGGGTGGTGTGGCGCAGCCAGTGGGTGCTGATCTGCTGGGTGGCGACCCATGGCAGGTGGGTTCCGATCCTTTTCCAGAGGTGGTCGTAGCGTCGGGATGTGATCGGTTTGCCGGAGCGGTAGCGCAGCAACCGTCCGCCTTCGAGTGCGGCACCTCGTTGCTCGGCGTGTGCTTGCAGGTGGCGCATCAATGTGGGCGAGACGGGCTGCCAGCGGACCGTGTCGCCCTTTTCGTGCAGCGCGATCAAGCACTGTTGCGTGTCGAGATCTTGCGGGCGTAGCGCGAGGACGCCGCCGCGGCGGCAGGCGGTTTCGGTGTGCAGTCGCAGCAGCAGTGTGTCCAGTGCGGGATCGTTTCCGGTGGTGGCGGCCACCTGGTTGATCTCGTCCAGGCCGGTGTCGGGCAGGCCGCGGCGGGTGCTGGGCAGCCGGCGCGGTTTCGGGACTCGGCGGGCCGGGTTGTCTGATTCGGCGATCAGCTTGTCGGCGACGGCGTGGTTGTAGAGGCAGCGCATCGCGGCGATGAGGTGTTCGGCCGCGCTGCGGCCTCCGCGTGCGTTGCGGCGGGAGACCACGTGCTCCCGGACGTGCTCGGCCAGCTGCTTGATCTCCAACGGCGTGGGCTCGTCCAGCCGCCGATCGCCCCACTGCTGTGCGATGCGCTTCCAATACGACGAATACACCCGGCGGGTGCCGTGAGATACCGCGGCTGAGACCTGCGGGAGGTAGTCGGCGAAGGTCGGTGCCACCGAACGGTTGTGCTGGTCGGTGCTTAGCAGGTCCGCGGGTGCGACGCCCATGCGTTCCAGCACCAGGCGCGCGGCTTCGAGTTCCGCAGCGCCTGGGTGTTCTTCCGAACCGGTGGTCATCACGCGTCACCCCTGGGAGCGGGGGAGTGGGAAGCGGTGACCATGGCGTCGAGTGCACTCATGGTGTAGATCACGAGCCTGCCGTGTTGTGGTGCGGCTGCTAGCAGGACTCGGTCGGCTGTCTGCAGGTGGCACCACCGGCGTGCGGTGACCGGTAGTGGGATGTGGTGTCGGCGGGCGAGGCTGAACATCCCGGCCGGGTCCGGGAGCACCGCGATCACGGACTCCGAGATCAGGCCGAACTGCAGTCGCTCTCCCGGGCACCATCCCAACGCCTGGACCACCGATCGCTCGGCGATCCGGCCTCGCTGGTCGATTGAAGCGATCCGATACACGGTGTGGATCTCGCCAGGACTGGCGGCCAGGTCCGGGACCGGCATGCTGCGACCCGGCTTGGCCCCGGACGCAGCGACACCGGACAAGGACCGAGGGATCACCGCGGGAATGAACGCATCAGCCACGGCCATCACCTCGGGCCATGCAGGGGCAGCCACACAGCACGACAGGACGATGGACGCACTGCGTCACATCGCCCTGTCGGCTGATAACTTGCTTCCGTTCGAGTGGGAGGGATCCCACCCACTGGTGTCCGAGGGGGGACTTGCGCACTAACCACACGGATCGAGTTGCTGTCGGTTTAAGTAGAAAGTGTCGTGGTTGATCTAATGAACGACGCAGGCGCATGTAGGCGCACAAATATTGCGCCACGCTGCTTTCTTTTCTCGCTATTCGTCGTCTCGCGGAAATAGTAGCCCCGCGGCTGCTGGCTAAAACCACTTGCGGCAACCGCAGGGCTGAATCTATCACCTAAATACTATGCGATAGGCAATTATTCCATAAGGCGAAACCAGTCTTTTACCGACAACTGTAGCCGCACTACTTCATCTTCGGCCAACTCTGTGCAATGTGCGATAGGGGCACGTAGTGAGTTGAGGCTAGCCATTACCCTTTCGACAGCCTTTTCGCTTGAGAAAATGCCAGCAAAGACCTCCCAGTTATTTCTGATGATTTGCCCAAGCTCTCCGAATGTGGTGAAATCAATCAAGTCGTCGGATCGTGGCGTTATGGCTTTGTCGATCTCCCCGGTGCGTCTTTTCTTGACTGAGTCAAGTATCGACGATGGAATCCTGTTCTCCTGCCAGGAGGGACCGTATTCCGATTCTAGGGTGTCTCCCACGAAAGCGCGAATCGTTCGCTCTAGAGAATAAAAAATCTCGTAGAGTGGAGCCATTCGGGACGCTTCCGCTCGGAATTGGTGATCAATCTGCGAGTAGTAAGGGCTATCCTCTTCCGAGGCCCTCTCACGTTTTTGTCCGAAGCTTACCCCATGTTTATTTTCGACGAGTTCTATTTCTCGCTCTAGGAGTAGGCTCGTCATCATGAACTCTTTCACGCGTGAGCGATCACTTATTCTCATTAATCTCTCACAGGAGGTGTTCGCGGAGGCTTCGGAAAAGCGCATCGAATACTGCAACGTCAGATGTTGCTGGAAGATTCAAATTGATAGTGTAGCCGAGGTTGATCCCCCCACTTATGGGAGGGCGTGCGCCGTATTGAGTGGATCCACTCGGGTCATCGCTGTTATTTTCAGTGCCCGCCGACTCTCCAGTCGGCACAGCAAGGGCGGAGAAATCTGCGTAGGACCGCAGGGCCTTAAATGATCCGACGATGGCAGGTAGAGTGGAGCTGTTTTCTTCAAATCCGGTCACTTGGAGGATCAGCCCTTTTAGCTGCGCATCGTCAAGTGAATGCGCTTCTTCGTTAACTTCATAGAGGGCCGAGAATCCTGTTTTCAAGGCTCTGGCTGCAGCTGCGCCTGCGCTCGAACCGTTCCGAAACTCCTTATAGATTGAAGTAGGTGTTCCGTCTGAAGATAGAAATTCCGTCTTCTTTAGAAACGGAATTACCGACTTAACCCACCCTCCCTTGAGCCCTAATTTGCTGGACAGGTAATCCTGGGTGAACCGGTCTGGAGTCTGAGCGCGTTTGATCGCCTCAAGGGTCCTTTTGATGTTGCCATACGCCATGACGTATGGGACTTTTGCTTTCGACATCTTCTTCCTAGGGTCCACTGTCGTGACAGAAAGCGACTTCCGTCACGGCTCGCGCTATCGGCGCAAGAGAACTACGTTAGTGGACACCGATGGTCACTGCAACGAAGTAAACGAAGATGGCGTCAAGTTCACACTTTCGCATTAATCGACGTGCTTTGCGTCGTCTAATGTCCACTCATTCGAGTGAATATCAGTTGGCATATTCCAGTATTTTGTTTTGATTGAACAAGCAAGCGATCAAGAGGGTCCCGTATCGCATGAGCCTGCCCGGTTCGTCTCTTCGTCACACGGTCTGGCTGATCAGTGCGCCTCCGTGTCTATTCTGCTATTGCGCATCTTCCTGGCCCACCCGACGAAGACTGTGGGGGCTGCTGCTGATCGTTGGCCCTCCTGCGTTCCGTGTCTCGTTGCCGAACATGTGGCGTCGATGGCTGGTAAGTGTTGTGTTGTTGAGACGGTCGTCGACAGGCTTAAATCTGTGGTCCGTGAGGCGTACTTCGCTCGCCAAGTGGTGTCCCGGAGCGGCTCTGGATTCAAATTCTGCGTTAGAGTTCCCCTGGCCTTGAACTGCTATTTTGGTATTTGGGACGGCGCGTGCCGTCCGTCCTGGCCGTCCCTTGGATGCCGTCAGCGGCTTGCAGTGAGACACCGTTGCCGGGACAGGGACAGCGTCCCGGCCTCGTTGCCGGTGTCATGCGGGTGGTCGTGCTCGCTTCCGAAGAGGTGGCGTGCTGGCAGGCATTGCAGAGGGATCGCGCCCGGCGTCCGGTTCCGAGGGGTGGTATGTCGGCCAGCCGCCGGTGAACGGGAGTGCGCGGGCGGTGTCCGCATGCGGCGGCGGGGGTAGGCCCGCTGGATGACATCGGGACCAGGTGCCAGCGGGATTCGCGGATGCTGGTCATCCAGGCATATCGGCAGCGCATGGTCGGTTACGGATGCTGGTCGGCAAGCGCGTCCCGGGCGGGTGGCTGGGCAGCGAAGTGCTCGGTTGCAGCCGTGGCGAGCAGGAGGCAGGGGACGCAAGGTCCGCATGGCGTTGCTTGGTCGGGGCCGAGGGGCGTGCCCGGTTCTGCGGCTACTTCGACGGCGGCGGTCTCGAATTCGCGACGGCACCAGGAACGGATGCGAGTTTCGGTGGTGTCCCGGGCGGCGTGGGTGACGCGTCGGGTTTCGCCGACGACGCCGGGCTTGTACTGGAACCACTGGATGGTGTCGGGCATGTGGGCGCTCCTCGAGGTGGGGGCCCGGGGGGGGGGGGGGCGGGGGGGGGGGGGCGGGGGGGGGGGCGGGGGGGGGGGGGGGGGGGCGGCCGCGGGGGGGGGGGGCGCGGGCCCCGG
>NZ_JAIUJZ010000013.1:39242-78545 GCF_020176775.1 Saccharopolyspora sp. 6M | reverse complement strand
GCGGGGGGGTACGGGGGTTGGGGGGTTTGGCGGGCCCCCCCGGGGGTGGTCCGGCGGCGGCGCGAGGGAGGCGGAAGGGGCCGCTGCCGGACGGTTGGTGGACCGTGGGTGTCCGGTCCGTGTCACACTGAAATCAGCTTGTTGCTGACGAAATCAGGGCGGAACGACTTCGGGGCGACTTGCGGACGACACGGGACGGCCTCTTCGGGGAGGGGATCGGCGGTGGGGAGCTACCGGACGGTGCTCGAACAGCGGATACGCCAGCGGCGGCAGACGTTGGAGGAGTTCGCCGAGTACGCGGAGGCGTTCGCCCGGGAGCACGGTGAGGTGGGCACGCTCGGGGTGCGGCACTTGCAACGGCTCGTCGCTGGGCGTGGGGCTCGTGGGAAGCCGCTCGGGCCGGTGCGGCCTGCTACGGCGCGGCTGCTGGAACGGATCTTCGGGGACAGCATCGAAGCGCTGCTCAGCGAACCCGGTCCGTGTCCAGCCGCTGCGGATACAGCTTCAGCGGCGGACCACAGCGAAGGACATCTGAAAGGCCCGCGCCGGGCACCGGCGGAGCCGAGCGCTGGGACGGAGCCGCCGCGCACGGCCGGGACGGAACCGCCGACGACCAAGACCGAGCCGTCCGGGGATCTGCTCTCCGCCGTCGACTGGCTCGATCAGCACTCCGGGCGGACAGCCGGAACCACCAAGGGAAAGGTGCTATCCCGGCTATCCCGGCTGAACGTGGGAGACCTGCTCGACCGAAACGCCCGCCGCTCGCGAGTGGCACGGACCACGGTCGCCGACGCTCTCGCCGAGTACTACGGGGGCGGCGTCGCCAACGGGCATTCGGTCCACCGGGCGAGAGCGGACGGCCGTGAGTTCGGCACCAGCATTCTCACCCGGCCGGACTGGACGGGGCTGGGAATCCCGCTCGATCTGGAACGCGACGTACTGGCATTGGCCGAACGGCACTCAGCCCCAGTGGCACAGCCGATCGACAGCAGGAAAGCGGTGCACCGGCTCGCCGAAGCCACCGCGCTCGGCGTACGCATGACCAACGCCCCGCTGTACCGACTGCACGATGTCGACTTCACCGACGACACCGTGAACGGTTCGCTGGGCCTCGCCCCGTTCGCCGAATACGCGCTCACCTCGGATCTCCTCGAAGGCGAGTTGCTGGACGCGACCAGTCGGGGGAAACCGACCCGCTCCGGCGAGTTACCGCTTCGGGACGGTTACCTGCCGGACGTGTCCGGGGTTCTCGACATGGGTGCGAGGAACTGCGTCGGCGGAGTTCTGGCGCTGTGCGCGATTGCGCGACCGGCCGACCCGTATCGAGGCCCGGCGGACTTCGCACTGCTCGTGCAAGAGCGCTCGGGCAACGTGCTCAACGCGACCGGTCAGCTCTCGGTGATCCCGAAGGGCTTCCACCAGCCGTTGAAGGAGGCGCGGGCGGAAACTCGGATCGGTTCGACGCTGTTCCGGGAGCTCGAAGAGGAGTTGTTCGGCCGCCCCGAAGTCGACGGAACGTCGGGAACCCGCGTCGCCGCTCCGATGCACCAGAGCAGGCTTTCCGCCCCGATGCGCTGGCTGCTCGACGAACCCGGCCGCCTGCGCGCGGAGTGCACCGGTTTCGGCCTCAACCTGGTCAGCGGGAACTACGAGTTCGCGAGCCTGGTCGTCATCGAGGACGAGGACTTCTGGACGCGGTTCGGCGGAGACATCGAAGCCAACTGGGAGGCGTCCGGGCTGCGCCTGTACTCCACGCTGGACCGCGACTTGCTGAACCAGCTCATCGCGGACGAGACGTGGAGCAACGAAGGGCTCTTCGCGTTGCTTCAAGGACTCCGCAGGCTCAACGAGCAGGACGACCCGAGGCTGAACATCCCCGAGGTGATGACCACGCTCACGAAGTCGGCCAGCGAACCGTGATCACCACGGCGTCGGTCAGCGCTTCCCACTTGTGCTGGTGCCCGGGACCCCAGACCGCGTAGTCGCCCTGCTTTTCCAGCGTGATGCTGGTGTCCACGAGATCGAGCCGGAAGCGGCCCTGCACTAGCAGCAGCATCGTGGTGCGGTCGGCGTCGGAGGCCCACTCCGTGCGCGCTTCGCCGGGTTCGTGAACGCCCCACTTCACTTCGGCGTCGGTGGAGTGCCGCACGTCGTCTTCGGGCCGGAAATGGCCGAGCAGCCAGCCGCGGGTGTCCTTGCCGTCGTCGGCGGCATTCCCGCTGTACCAGTTGTCGCCCACTACCGAAGCTCCCATCCGATGTCCGGCAGGTTCACCCGCTCGCCGCCGAGGTCCGCGAGCCGCCGAAGTCCTTGCAGCAGCGCGAACAATCCCTCGTTGCTCCACGCTACATCGCGCACCAGGTCGGCCAGCGCCTCGCTGTCGAGGCTGGAGTACTGGCGCAGGTTCGACGCCTCCCAGTTCGCTTCGACCTGCCCGCCGTAGCGGTGCCAGAACTCCTCGTCCTCGACGACGATCAGGCCCGGGAACTCGAAGTTCCCGCTCACGAGGTTCAGGCCGAATCCGGTGCTCTCCATCCGCAGCCGGCCGGGCTCGTCGAGCAGCCAGCGCATCGGCTCGGTCAGCCTGCTCGGGTGCATCGGGTCGGCCTTGCGCTGGTCGCAGATCGTGCCGTCGATCTCCTCGCGGCCGAACAGTTCCTCTTCCATCTCGCGCCGCAGCGTCGCGCCGATCTGCGCATCCGAGCGCACATCGGTCAACGGCTGGTGGAAGCCTTTCGGTGTCACCGCCAAGCGGCGGGCCGCGTTGACGACGTGCCCGGAACGTTCCTGGACGAGCAGCAGGAAGTCCGCTTCGCCGCGCAGCGGGCTCGCCGGGCGGGCGAACGCGCACAGCGCCAGCGTGCCGCCCGCGCAGATCCGCGCTGGCAGGTCGAGCACCGAGGTCACATCGGGCAGGTGGCGATCCCGCAGCGGCAACGAGCCGGGCTCCGGAGTCCGCCCGGCGGCGAGCGCGTCGACCAGTTCGCCTTCGAGCAGGTCCATCGTCAGCGCGTACTCGACGAACCGCGTCACCCCGAGCGACCCGTCCACCTGGCCGCCCTCGAAGTCCACGCCGAGCAGCCGGTACAGCGGCATGTCGACCATGCGGACGCCGAGCGTGAGCGTCTCCGCGAGCCGGTCGACGGCCCGCGCCGCGGCTTCCTCGTCCAACGACAGCTCGGCGTCGGCCGCGGTCGAAGCCCGGAGCCGGTCGTGGGAGGCGATCAGCGGTACCCGCAGGTCGAGCCAGTCGGGGTTGGTGAGGATGCTCGTCGCCGACTCGTGGTCGCCGTACCGCGCGCTGTAGAGGCCGTGGCCGTCCGGCCGGTTCGCGTAGTACTCGGCGAGGGCGTGCGCGATGTCGCGTTGGTTCACGCGACCGCGCTTCTTGCCCCGGTCCTCAAGCGAGCGCGCGTCGAGCTGGACCAGGCGGGCCGCGGTCTTCCGGCGGGCGGTGCCGGGCTCCCAGCCTGCGCGCTCGTCGATCCAGTCCAGCGCCGCGCCGATGTTCCGGTCCGCGCTCAACCTGTCCTCGGCGTCGGTGGTCGCGGAGTCGCCTGCCGCGTCCGAGCTGGCGGTGAGCGCGGCGAAGCGGTCCTTCACCTGAGCGGTGGCCTGCTCCAACGTCGTGTCCAAGAGCTGTTGCATTTCGGACTTCGGGCGCAGGCCCGGTTTCTGGTGCCATCCGGCCACCGTGCGCACGCCGATTCCGAGGTGTTCGGCGAAGCCCTCATTGCTGAGCCGTAACGCCGCCTGCAAGGCGCACGCGGTCTCGCCGGTCCATCCGCTGCTCAAGTCCACCGTTCAGCACTCCGCGCATTCGTCGTGCACCGGTTCCGCACTGCTCCCGCACTGCAAGTGCGTCGAAGCCGCATGGGTCTCGGCGGCGATTCCCGGTGGAATCAATGGCATGGAAAACGGCACGAACACGAATTCCCCGCTACCGGTTCGGGCGCACATTCTCGGCCACCGCTCTCAGGTCGGTCTTCAGGTCGTCCAGGCGCTCGGTGATCTCGGCCAGGCGATCTTCGACGGCGTCCAGCCGGGACGCCAGCGGGTCGCCCCGGCCGGGGTCCTCGGCCTGCTCAGGCGGTGTGCGGCCGTGCAGCACGGCGTCCAGGTGCTGCGGGTGCCACCCGAGGGTGCTGGACAGGGACTCCAGTGTTCGCGTGCTCCGCCGGCGCTCCACCGTGTGGTGCTGGATCTCCCTGACGATCGCCTGTGAGACGCGCGATCGGTCTGCGAGTTCCCGTTGCCGCCATCCGAGCGCGTTGACGCGCTCGTTGATGGCCTTGGCGACTGCCGCCCAGTCTTCCGACACCTAATTCCTCCGCGCTCCGCCTCGGCGCCGAGGTTAACGGTTCTTCCTCCACTTCCCACCCGTGACACCGCACTCGTGGTGACGCGGCGAATCAACACGTCCCATTCTGCGCTGATTTCATCAGCATAATGATGAAATCATTAATTCAAGGGGATTTTTGATGCGTTCCGCACTACGTACCGCCGACCGTTCGACCTACACGATCCGGCAAGCCGCTTCGATCCTCGGCGTCGAGACGGCGACCGTCTCCCGCGCCGTCCGCGTCGGGAACCTGCGGGCCGTCCTCCAGCGGGGGCGACTCGTGGTCCCGGCCAGCTCCCTCACCCGGCTGCTCGGCGAGCCCGCCGAGAACGGGGGTGGCCGATGAGCACGCCGTTCAACGACCCCCGGCTGATCGAGATCGCCTGGCGGCTGGACCGGCTGCGCTGGGTGCCGACCGACTCGCTCGCCGACATCGTCGGCCGCGATGGCAGCTGCCTGACCAGCGACCCGCACGACAAACCGCCCGCCGAAGCACTCACGGATCGGGAGTTCGCCGCCCGGCTCTGCGCGGGCTGCCCGGTTCAGGACGAGTGCCTGGAACTGGACCTGCGCACCGCGGGCGAGGACACCGCCGGGGTCTTCGGCGGACTGCCCGAGGACGACCGGCGTGACCTGCTCATGCACTGGCTCCAGCGCGGCGAACGCGCCGAAGGAGGTGACTGACCATGACGGCCCAACTGACCCCGGTGGAGATCCTGATCGGCGTCGCCGTGCTCGTCGCCCTGGTCGCGCTGCGGCGGGCCAGCGCGCGGGCCGCGAAGCGGGCGCACGACGCCGCGCAGGTCGGAACGCGGGTGATGTCGCTCGCGAGCCGGGTACTGCTCGGCGCGGCGGTGATCGTCGGCGTGCAGTGGATCGCGATCACCCACGCCGAGAACCGCGCCGTCCTCTGGACGGTGCTCGCGGTCCCCGCGCTGCTCGCCGCCTACACCGTGACCAAGGCGCTGACCGTCACTGTGGAGACGCCGCGCCGGAAGGGCGGCCGACGATGAACCGGCGGGACGTCGAGAGCGGTCAGCCCGCACCCGAGGCCGAGACGATCGAGCGCACCAGGGCGCAGGTGGACCGGTTGTGCTGGACGGGAATCCTGCTCGGGCTCGCGTTCACCATGACCAACGTCCAGAGCTTCGCCGCCGCGGGCGCGGCCACCTGGTCGCTGCCGTGGTGGGCCGCGTGGCTGCTCGATCCGATGGTGTCGCTGGTGCTGCTCGCGGTGCTGCGGGCCGAGCAGGTCACCGCCCGCTACGGCATCCGCACCGGTGGGTGGGTGCGCGGGGCGAAGTGGTTCACGCTCGCCGCGACCTACGTCATGAACACCTGGCAGGCGTTCGCGGACGCCTCGGCGGCGCTGGTGGTGCTGCACTCGGTGCCGCCGCTGGTGGTGTTCGTCGCGGCCGAGGCGGTGACCGACCTCCGCGACAAGTTGGGCGAGGCCGCGCGGGGAACGGTCGTGAACGCCGGTGAACACCCTGCTCCGGACGAGGAGTCCACGCCGAAGCGGCGGGTGAGCTTCGAGGAGTACTTGGACCGCGCCCGGTCGGCCTGGACGTCCGGAACGGACGTCACGCCCGCGTGGGTTCGGGAGGTCTCCGGGTGCTCGCGCGGGTTGTCGTCGCGGCTCGCCGCCACGCTCGCGGCGGAGGTGCGCCGATGAGCACCGGACATGTCGAACGCCACGTGTTCGAGGCGGACCTCGTCGACGACGTGCCGAAGCCGGGCCGTCGGCGCCGCTTCGCCGAGTGGTGGCGGCACTCCACGCACGTCCCCGCCGGGCTGCGTTCACGGGCAGCCGCGAAGAACGCCACGGTGGACGCGGCGCTGTTCCTGCTCGGCTCGCCGAAGGCGTTGCTCGGCGCGGTGTGGCGCGGCCTGGTGCTCGCCGTCCGGGCGTGGCGCCGGTGGGTCCGCGTCGTGGACTACCGGGAGGCGGCCGAGCAGTCCGAGAAGCTGGCGGACAAGTTCATCGAGATCCGTGAACTCACCCTGTTCCGCTGGAAGCTCACGGGCGCCGTCGCGCTGTTCACGGCTTCGGCGTTGGTGGTGGCCGATCTGTGCTTCGGGTCGGTGGCGCTGTGGTGCGCGGGCGGGGTCGCGGCGGTCGCGTTCGCCGTCGCCGGTCGGCGGAAGGAAGGCGTGCCGGGGCGCAAATCCGTGCTGTCCGGCCCGCGATCGTTCGCGTGGACGATGGAACCGCAGGTGCTCATCGACGCCTTCCGGGACGCGAAGCTGATCGGCAAGGACGAATCGCTGCGCCTGGTCGAACGCGCGGCGCGGGCGGGCGACGGCTGGGCGATCACCGTGGACCTCCCGGCCACCCGCAAGGCCGCCGATGCGATCAAGAACCGGGAGGCGTTGGCCTCGGCGCTGGCGGTCGACGAGGTTCAGCTCATCGTCGAGCGGGTGCGCGGCCGCGGCGGGCACGCGGGGCGGGTCTTCCTGTGGGTGGCGGATGAAGACCCCTACGCCGGTCCGCCCGTTCGGTTCCCGTTGCTCGACGCGGAGTGGTGGGACGCCTGGCGACCCGTCCCGTTCGGGGTGGACGCGCGGAACCGGCGGATCGACCTGCCGTTGGTGTGGACCTCGCTACTGGTCGGGGCGATCCCGCGCCAGGGCAAGACCTCCGCGGTGCGGGTCCCGGCCGCCGGGCTCGTCCTCGACCCGCACACCCGGCTCTACGTCTTCGACGGCAAGGGCGGAAAGGACTGGGAGGCCGCCGAAGCGGTCGCGCACCGCTTCGTCTGCGGCGACGAGATCGAGCACACCAACGCCGTCCGCGACCACTTGGCCGAGCTCGTCGCCGAGGTGCAGAGCCGCTACGCGCGGATGTCCAAACTGGACGACGAGATCTGCCCGGAATCGAAGATCACCCCTACCATATCGAGGGATTCGACGCTCGGAATGCCGCTCACCGCTGTGATCATCGATGAGGTCCAGGTGTACCTGGAGAACCCGGAACGGGAGGACGTGGGCGGGCGCAAGACCACGCTCGGCGGGTACATCGCGGACCTGCTGACCTACCTCGCCCGCAAGGGGCCGGCGGTCGGCGTGGTGGTCATCCTCGCCACCCAGCGGCCGGACTCGAACACGATCCCGTCCCGGCTGCGCGCGGTGCTCGGGTCCCGGTTCGCGCTGCGGGTGATGGACTGGCGGGACTCCAACATCGTGCTCGGCGAGCAGATGAACACCCGAGGGTTCGACGCCTCGACCTTGCTCACACACCACAAGGGAGTGGGCATCCTCCGTCCGGACGGCGACACCGACGCGGGCGAGGAGACGTTGGCGCTGACCGTGCGGACCTTCTACCTGCTCAACGCCGAGTGGCGGAGCATCTGCCAGCGCGGCCGGGCGCTCCGCGAAGCCGCCGGGACGCTCACCGGGCACGCCAGCGGCGACGACGCGCACCGGGCCATCGACGAATCCGCGGTGGTGAAGGCGCTCGGTGCCGGGGTCGCACGCACGCCGATCCCGAAGGACCTGCCCGAACCGCTCGCGGCCGTGTGCCACCACCTCGGTTCCGGGCTCGACGAACGGGACTTCGTGCCCTCCGCCGAGCTGACCGCCGCGCTCGACGTGGTGCCCGGCATCTTCGCCCAGCAGATGGGCGAGCTCGGATGCCGCCCCACCCGCAACCGGATTGCGGGCGACAACGGCGAGACCCGGCGGGTCCGCGGCTACTTCACCGCCGAGATCCGCGCGGCCGTCCAGCGCTTCGCGACTGATGAAATCGGCTCGGAAGTGCAGCATGAGGGTGAGAGCGGGTGACCAGCGACGATGACCGCGGCGAAGGGATCACTGTGCACCTCCCCGACGAACTTCCGGAGCTCACCCCGCAGACCTGCCGCGCACTGCTTGCCATACTGGTCGAACTGACGGAGACAACGGTCCTGTACGGGGCCGAGGGAGGTGACCAGCTTGACTGATGAAATCGGCTCGCATCCGCTGGCCGTGCTTGACGACTTGCTCGGCGTCGAGGTCGCGAGCGCCGTCGATGACGGGATCGGGCCTGTGGCGTTCTACGGGCGGTGCTCGACGGAGGACAACCAGGACCCGGAGACCTCGCACGGCTGGCAGCTCGGGAACGCTCAGAAATTCGTCGAGCCGCTGGGCGGCGTCGTCGACGCCGAGTACTTCGACGTCGGCCAATCGCGATCCGTGCCGTGGGAGCGGCGCGAAGCCGCCTCCCAACTGCTCGCCGCGTTGAAGGACCCGAACCGGCAGTGGAAAGCCGTGGTCGTCGGGGAGGGAACGCGGTGCTGGTTCGGCAACCAGTTCTCGTTGATCGCACCGAAGTTCGCCGCCTACGGGGTGGAGCTGTGGGTTCCGGAACTGGGCGGCAGGTTCGACGAGCGCAACCCCTCGCACAAGATGCTGATGAGCGTGCTCGGCGGCATGAGCGAGTCCGAGCGCCAGCACGTGCAAGCCCGAGTCCGAGCCGCGATGGACGCACAGGTCCTCAACGAAGGACGTCACCAAGGCGGACGAGCACCGTACGGGTACGTGGTCGCCGACGGCGGCCCGCATCCCAATCCGCGCAAGGCGGCCGAGGGGTACCGGTTGAAGGTGCTCGCCGTTGACGAGGCCGCGGCCGAGGCGGTCCGCCGCATCTTCCGCGATTACCTCAACGACATGGGTGATCGGGCGATCGCGAATGCGCTCAACCGGGACGGCGTTCCGTGCCCGTCCGCGAAGCGCCCGGATCAGAACCGGCACCGGCTCGCTGATGGGTGGCAGGCCAGCACCGTGCGCGCCATCTTGGAGAACCCGCGGTACACCGGATACGCCATTTTCGGCCGGTGGACCAAGCACGAAACCCTTCTCGATCCCGATGATGTGGCGGCCGGGAACGTCACCCGGTTCCGTCGTTCGAGCCCGGATCGCATCGTGCGTTCGCGGAAACCGGCGCATCCGGAGATCGTGTCCATCGAGGAGTTCACCCAAGCCCAGCTCCTTCGCCGCTCCCGCTCGGCAGGTGGGAACCGGGGAATCGCGAAGCTGGAGCGCACCCGCGACAAGGGCACTCGCCGATACCTGCTTCGGGGGATGGCGCGGTGCGGGTTCTGCGGTCGCAAGATGCACGGCGCGGTGATCCGCAAGCACGAGACCTACTATCGGTGCCTCGCGCGGTCGCTCGCACCCGGTTCGGAAGCACTCGCCGAGCACCCGAGAACGGTGAACCTGCGGGAAGCGGATGTGCTCGAACCGCTCAACACCTGGATCGGGCGTCTGTTCGCCCCGGCGAACGTGGATCGGACCGTGGCCGCCCTGCTGGGGTCGCAGGCCGAGCCCAGCACCAGGAGCGGCCCGAAGGACGCGTTGAAGAAGAAGTTGACCGACGCCACCACGCGCCTGCGCCGCCTGCAAGCCGCCGTCGAAGAGGGAGCGGACCCGGCGGCCCTGGTCGACGCGATCAACACGGCACAGGCCGAACGAGCAGCCGCACAAGCCGAGCTGGACGGTGCGCCGGACGCGCGGACGCTGACCGACGGGGAGATCTACGCGATGATCGATGCGCTCGGGAACGTGGGGTCCGCCTTGGCGGACGGCAAGCCGGAGACCCTGAGCAAGGTCTACGACAGCCTGCAACTCCGCTTAAAGTACGAACCACACGCGCGAGTCGTAGAAGCTACGATCTCGCCGCGTGTGGTTAGTGCGCGTGTCCGAGGGGGGACTTGAACCCCCACGCCCATTAATAGGGCACTAGCACCTCAAGCTAGCGCGTCTGCCATTCCGCCACTCGGACGCCTCAGTGCCGCCTATGGTTCTCGGCGGCTCCGTTCTGTTGTGACACTAGATTAGCTGATCGATTTCAGGGCTTGGGACCCACCCCCCTGTAGGGGTTCGGAGTGATAGAAAGGCCTGGTGAACGAGCACATGGAGACCGCTGCGGACGATCATGGCGCGGGCCTGCGGGTGGCCGAGGACGAGGTCGTCGAGCTGGCGAGCGAACTGATCCGGATCGATACGACGAACACGGGCGATCCGGCGACGCTCGCGGGTGAGCGGGTGGCCGCCGAGTACGTCGCGGGCAAGCTGGCGGAGGTCGGCTACGAGACGACCTACGTGGAGTCTGGGGACCACCCGGGTCGCGGGAACGTGATCGCGCGGCTGCCGGGGTCGGGCTCGGATCGGGGCGGGTTGCTGGTGCACGGGCACTTGGACGTGGTGCCCGCGGACGCCTCGGAGTGGTCGGTGCACCCGTTCTCGGGGGCGGTGCAGGACGGCTACGTGTGGGGCCGCGGCGCGGTCGACATGAAGGACATGCTGGCGATGAGCCTCGCCGTCGCCCGCCGCTTCAAGCGCGATGGAATCACTCCGAAGCGTGACATCGTGTTCGCGTTCCTCGCGGACGAGGAGGCCGGCGGGCTGCAGGGCGCGCAGTGGCTGGCGGATCACCGCCCGGAGCTGTTCGAGGGCTGCACCGAGGCGATCAGCGAGGTCGGTGGCTACTCGGTGACCTTCCAGGACGGGGTGCGCGCCTACCTGGTGCAGACCGCGGAGAAGGGCATCCGCTGGCTGAAGCTGCGGACCCGCGCGCGGGCCGGCCACGGGTCGATGGTGCACGAGGACAACGCGGTCACGCAGCTGGCCGAGGCGGTCGCGAAGCTGGGCCGGCACCGGTTCCCGCTGGTGCTCAACGATTCGGTGCGCGAGTTCCTCGACGGTGTCACCGAGCTCACCGGCTGGGACTTCCCGGCCGACGACCTGGACGGGTCGGTGGCGAAGCTGGGCAACCTGTCGCGGATCGTGGGGGCGACGCTGCGCGACACCGCGAACCCGACGATGCTCACCGCCGGCTACAAGCACAACGTGATCCCGTCGGTCGCCGAAGCCGCGGTGGACTGCCGGATCCTGCCGGGCCGCGAGGAGGCGTTCGACCGGGAGCTCGCCGAGCTGCTGGGCCCGGACGTCGAGCGGGAATGGGTGGGGCTGCCCCCGGTCGAGACGAAGTTCGAAGGCCGCCTGGTGGACAAGATGAGCTCCTCGCTGATCGCCGAGGACCCGGCGGCGAAGACGTTGCCCTACATGATGTCCGGGGGCACGGACGCGAAGTCCTTCAGCAGGCTCGGCATGAACTGCTACGGCTTCGCGCCGCTGCGGCTGCCCGCCGAACTCGACTTCAGCGCCCTGTTCCACGGCGTCGACGAGCGGGTCCCGGTGGAGGCGCTGCGGTTCGGCGTCCGCGTCCTCGACCGGTTCCTGCAGGAGGCGTGACACCACGCCGCCGCGGCCACCGGAACGCTCCGCTGGCCGCGGCGGCCTGGTCCGATGCCGGTCTGACGGACGCGGGATCAGGATGTTCGGCGTCCTCGCTGTCCGTTCGTGCGGTCCGGGACGGCTGCACCGGCGACCGCAGGCTTGCTTCGCGGCAGGGTCGCGGAGGGGTGTCATGCGCCGATCGGCAGCTCGGGATCGGATGGGACGCCGGTGCTGGAGGCCGTGTACTTCCACAGCTCGCGGGCGAGCTCCGGATCCCGGGCGGCTGTTGAGCGGCGGGCGGGCCCGGCGGGTCCGCGCGTCTCGAACGGTCCGGTGGGGCCCACGTAGTCGCCGCCGTGCACCGGTCCGGTGGCCGCGAGGAGCTGGGGTGCGATCCCGGCGGCTACCGGTTGGGACAGGAGCCGGTCCGGGAGCACGAGCAAGCGAGCTCGCCAGGTGCCACCGCGGGTGAGGCTGTTGTTGAGCAGTTCCGACGCGGTCAGCCCCGGGTGGGCGGCGACCGACAGCACCGGGTCCCCGGTCAGCCGCAACAGCCGATCGAGCTCTGCGGCGAACAGCAGGTTCGCGAGCTTCGAGGCCCCGTAGGCGAGCGTGGGCGAGTAGCGCCGACGGTCCCAGTGCGGATCGGTGAGGTCGAGTCCACCGGTGCGATGACCGAGGCTCGACGTCGTCACCACCCGGGAGGGCAGCTCGGGGGCGCCCGCTGCCCGCAGTGCCGGCATCAGCAGCCAGGTGAACGCGGCCGGGCCCAGGTGGTTGGTCCCGATCTGCAGCTCGAACCCGTCGCGGGTTCGGTCGTGGGGGCCCAGCGACACGGCGGCGTTGTTGATCAGTACGTCGACCCGGTCTCCGGTGCGTTCCCGGACCTCCGCGGCGGCTGTGCGGACCGAGGCCAGATCGGCCAGGTCGAGCAGGACGGTCTCGGCCGAACCCCGGCCCCTGAGCCCGTTCCGCACCTGGTCGACGGCCGCCGCGCCGCGTTCGGCGTCGCGGGCGGTCATCAGGACGCGGGCGCCGGCCCTGGCTAGCACACCGGACAGGGCGAGGCCGAGTCCGGACGTCGTGCCGGTGACGACGATGGTGCGCCCCGTGAGGTCGGGGGGTGGTTCGTGCGGCTGTGCCATGGGAGCTCCTGTGCGGATGAGCGGGTTTGCGTGCGCCGGCCGATGCGAGGGGAGGACGGTCGCGGGCCGCACCGACACCTTCGCTTCCGGGTCCGATGTTCCCGGCGGAGCAGGATCGCTCGCGGCGCTCCGGCATCATCGGCGGACAACTTGTGTGACGGCGTCACATGAGTGACTGTTCCCCGTTCAGGTGACACTGTCAAGTAGGGTTGTCCTCGTGACCCGGGCTCAGACCGCCGCCGCAACTCGGCGCACCCTCGTCCTCGCCGCGTCCGAACTGCTCGACGAGGGCGGGCCCGATGCCGTGACCCTCCGCGCGGTGGGGGCCAGAGCCGGGGTCTCGCGCGGTGCGCCCTACGGGCACTTCAAGAACAAGGAGCACCTGCTGGCCGAGCTCGCCATCGGAGCCTGGAACTCCCTGGCCGACGAAGTGGAAGGACTGCGGGCGGATCCGGGCGTCGAACCGGCCGCGCGACTCGAACGAGCCGTGCTGGCGCTCATCGAAGTCGCCCGCCGGACACCGCACCGGTACGCGCTGATGTTCAGCACGTCGGCAGGTACCCCGGTGGCCGCCGAGGCGGCGAGCCGCTTGGAGACCGAATACCTCGCCCTCGTCGCCGATATCGTCGGCGAACCGGACGCCCGCCGCTACGGCGCTCTGCTGATGTCGAGCGCGCACGGCATCGCAGGAATGGAGCTCAGCGGACATCTGGCGAAGGACGGCTGGCACGTCAGCGTGGAGCAGCTCGTGCGCATGCTGATCGACGGCGTCCGACCCGGCACCTGATCGTCCTCGAACACGGATTTCCGGCTCCCCGCCCCGATTCCAGCGGCACTCCGAGGGACTTCGGGAGGTGGCGTGATCGGGGAGAGAAGGTAGCAGCGGCGGTCGACGAACGCGGTCATCCGCGCTCCGCGCCGCAGCACGCCGCCCGGCGCCGCTCGTTCGTCTTGGCCGGCGCAGTGCTGCCGGGTTCGTCCGGGGAACGCGGAACGTGCGGCAGGATGTCGGGTTTGTGCCTGATCGGCGCATGCCGGTGGGGGACGTCGGCTGGGACGATCGTGGCATGGGTGGTCTCAGGTCCGACCCGAAGCTCGTCACCGTGCTGGGGCGCGCCTTCCGGTGCCTGGTGTGCGACCACGGGTTGTTCTGGTCCCGCCAGGTGAAGCTGAGCACCACCTCCGCCAGCTCCTTCGACCTGGTGTGGGGAAACCGGTCCGCCACCGGGCTGATCTGCGCGCGCTGCGGATACGTGCACGAGTTCGCCGGGCGGGAACGTCCCGCGCTGTGGAACGCGAAGGTGGGGTATCCGGAGGGCGCCGAGTCGTAGTCCGAAGTGGACGGAGCTAGTGATCGCCGTGCGGTCCTTCCGAGGCCTGCAACGCGCCGGGGCGCAACCGGTCGCGGCCCCAGCTGCGCTCCAGGTAGCCGATGATCCGCTCGACGTCCTCGGCGGGGACGCGCTCGGGTTCGCCGCGTTCGAGCGGGTCGACGTGGAAGATGTAGATGCGGGAGGCGAACTGGTCGAACGGCAGCGACGCCTCCCCGAACCGCTCGCCGTGACCGGTGGTGGAGACGACCACGCCGTCGCCCCAGTCCTGCCCGCTGTCGTTGTTGGGGTTGAAGAAGTACACCCGCACGACGCCCTGCGGATCCGGCCCGACCCGCAGGATGGTGATCGCGTGCCAGCCGATGTAGCGCGCCGCGCTGTCGGTGACGGCGATCCCGGCCGGCTGCGGGTGGATCAGCGGCCGCCCGCCGTTGTAGCCGGGGTGGTAGCCCGCGTGGAACTGGCGCAGGAACTCGTCCAGGTCCACCAGGTTCCCGGTCGCCACGTCGACGTTGATCCAGAAGCCGCGCGCGGCCCACCAGCCGTGGAACTCGGGGTTGACCCAGCGGTGCGGGTCCCCGGGCCGGTCCGCGCAGCGCCGTCCCATCTCGGCGTAGATCCGGTCGAGGTGCGGCACCACGACGAGCGACACCGGGTCCAGGTCGATCGGCATGGCCTTGGCGACTCCGCCCGCGCTGTCCTTCGAGGACAGCGGGCTGCCCTCGAAATGCATGATGATCTCGTCGTCCCGGGCCGCCCACACGACGAGCTGCAGCAGGTAGTCCGGGTCGTTGTAGGCCCACATCGACAGCGCGCGGGCCGACTGGCAGGTCGGGTTGTCGCCCTGCCCGACGCCGAGCGGCTGGCCCAGCATCGAGATCACCCCCGCTACCAGCCGCGCTTCCGGGCTCGGCTCGTCGCCGAAGACCGCGGTCAGGCGTTGCCGGGCGGTGGGGGAGAGCTCCAGGGAGAGCTGGCGCCACAGCGCGGGCACCACCGGGGCCTCGTGCAGCACGCCGCGGTCGAGCAGCAGCGCGAGCCCGTAGACGCACTGCGCGGTCTGCGGGTGCACCGCCTCCTCGACCAGCCGGCGCACCACGTCGCGGTAGCGCATCAGGCACGTGCGGCCGATGTCGGACAGGCCCAGCGCCTCCGCGACGAGGTAGTCGTTGTCGCCGAGCAGGAACCGCAGCAGTTCGGCGTGGTACGGCGAGACCAGCCCGGTGTCGTGCATCGCCCGCGCGAACCCGCTGGCCTCGTACTGCAGGCCGCTGGTGTCCATCGCCTCCAGCCGCTCGCGGAACGCGGGGATCCCCGGATCGTCCCGGCACGCCTCGGTCGTGCCGAACAGGCTGGTGATCAGCCGGTCCAGGCCCTGCCCGGAGGTGGAGCCGAAGTCGACGTCCGGGTCGCTGCGGTAGACGGAGATCCGCGTGATCAGCGACTGCACCTGCTCGACCTGGATCGGCCGCTGGCGCAGGATCCGCCAGATCTCGTCGACGAGTTCGCCGAGCACGCTGTCGTAGCCGATGCCGTCGGCGAGGTACTGGAACAGGTCGCGGATCAGCTGCGCGTTGCGCCCCTGCCGGGCGCGCTCCGCTTCGTTGGGCGGGGTGAACAGCAGATCCAGGTTCATCGCCAGCACCTGGGAGAGGAACTGGTGGGCGTCGTCGGCGGAGAACGCGGGGTGGGCGTACTCGCCGCGCGCGATCGCGAGCAGCCGCAGCTCGCTGGTCGCCTCCAGCACCAGCGTGTCCGCGTTCTCGCAGCGGAGGCCGGGCCCGGCCAGCGCCGGGATGAGGATGGCGGGGGAGGCCCAGTCGGTGCCGTCGAACAACCCCGCCTCGTCCAGCGCCTGCGCACGGGCCTGGACCGCCGCCGCGCCGCCCGGTTGCCGGAGCACCCGCCGCAGCGCCTCCAGCACCCGGCGCAGCTTCGTCGGCTTCCCGAAGTCGCGGGTCTCGGACAGGGCGCGGACGGCGTCGTCGAGCGAGCCGACGCGCCGGTCCAGCGTCGTCGGCGCACCCTCGGCGTCGGCGGTCGGTTCCACGGGTCTCTCCCTGCGAGGCCTCCCGCGTGCGCGGAGACCTCAGACGTAGAAGTCGAGCTCTTCCTGCTGCTTCAACAGGTCTCGCATCCGGTGCGGGTCGTCACCGAAGAAGTACACCAGGCCCCAGTGGTTGCCGAACGCGGTCCGCTTGGTCACGGTCGCCTCCGGCGGGGCCGTCAGATCGTGGGACTCATAGTAGTCGTCGTCCTCGGTCTCCTCGGGCAGTCGCAGTTCGCTGACGACCCGCCGGCGCGGGTACACCCCGAAGCACCCGGCGACGCCGGTGGCGTCCACGACCTCGCGCGGGAAGAAGCCGTCGATCTCCTCCTCGGTCGTCTTCGGGTCGAAGGCCAGCGCCAGGCCCTGGTAGGCGTTGAACCCGTAGGCCCGCTCCAGCAGCTCGAAGACCCGGAAGCCCGGGGGCCGGTAGGCGACCTCGCCGAAGTACATCTCGCCGTCACTGGTGACGAAGTACTCGGGGTGCACGAAGCCGAACTCGATGTCGAACGCCTTGATCAGCTTCTCCACCTGTTCGGTGATCTGCGGCCGGAACCGCTCCAGCGCCGGCGTCGCCGGGACGAACACGGAGTACCCGAGCGTGACGTACTCGGAGATGTTCAGGAATTTGATCTTCCCGTGGTGGATCCACGCCTCGACGGCGAACTCCCAGCCGTCCAGGTGCGATTCCATCAGGACGGGGAACTCCTCGTCCGGGATGGCGTCGATCTCGTCCGGGGTGCGGATCACCCGGTGCCCGAGGCAGCCCGCCTTGTCGAAAGCCTTGATGTGGATCGGGTCGTTCGGGTCGCCGTCGAGCTTGAGCAGCGTCTGGTTGACCCGCTTGAGGAACCGGATCACGTCGTCCCGGTCGTGCGCCTCCTCGAAGATCCCCACCCGGATGCCGCCGAGCTGGGCGCGGCGCTTCATCAACGCCTTGTCCCGCAACAACATCGCCTGGCCGAGCAGCCGCGGGTTGTCCAGCAGCACCGAGTTGATCGCCCCGGCCCACTCCACGGTCTCCTCGAACAGCGGGATGGCCACGTCGACGCCGCGGTCCTGCAGCAGCTCGGCGATCTCCATCGAGCGGTCGTTGAGCCGTTCGAAGTTCCAGCGCAGGTATGGGATGTCGTGTTCGGCGCAGTACTCCTCCGCCCAGTCCGGTGCGACGACCACGTACCTCCGGTCGAACCGGTCGAGGGCTTCCACCGCGTTGAGGCTCCAGCCGAGGAGCGCTACGCAGCCCTTGTTCGGGTCCTTGGTGGCAGATTCGGGCTTCGGCATGGACCGTCCCTCCATCTGGGCTCGTCGAGTTTCCCGACGTGGCACAACGGTAGTCCCGAATTCCGCGCCGCCGAACCGGCGAACGTGTCCCGGTGCGGGGCCGTCCGGCGGATCGGGGTGCGGCGTGCGGCGGAATGCGGAGTGGTCCGCGCCGGGAACCGGGCTTCGGCGCCGGGACGCGGGGGCCGCAGCGGCGGGGTCGGCCACCGCGGGTCGCGCCGGTCGATCGTCCGGCGCGGATCCCGGCGGACGGCGGGTGCTCGGCGGCGGCCGGAGGGGTGCCGGGATCGCGCAGGCCTTCGCGGTCGCGGGCGCCCGGACCTCGGTGTCGCCGGGAGCGCCGGTCCGGCCGGGCGCGGTCGGCCGACGGGCTGGGCGCGCGGGGTGAACTCGCGCGGGCGAGCCGGGACGCGGGGCCGCTGCTTCGCGGTTCCGGGTTCCCCCGGCTCCGCGGGCGCGCTAGCATCAGTTCCTGAACGTTCGGTCGGTTAATCGGTTGAGGAGGGTCGATGGGGCACGCGGCAGAGCTGTTGCGCAGCTACGTCTCCGGGGAGTGGCGCGCGGCGGCGGACGAGGGCGCTCCGCTGCACGACGCCTCCACCGGGGAGGAGGTCGCGCGGATCTCCTCGGCCGGGATCGACTTCGCCGCCGCGCTGCGGTACGGCCGCGAGGTCGGCGGTCCCGCGCTGCGGCGGCTGACCTTCCACCAGCGCGCCGCGCTGCTCAAGGCGCTCGCCTCGCACCTGCGCGAGCACCGGGATGAGCTCTACGCGCTGTCCGCGAAGACCGGCGCCACGCTCGGCGACTCGAAGTTCGACGTCGACGGCGGCATCGGCGTGCTGTTCGCATACGGCTCGAAGGGCAAGCGCGAACTGCCCAACGACACCGTCCACGTCGACGGCGCCGTCGAGCCGCTGAGCAAGGGCGGCACGTTCCTGGCCCAGCACATCGCCACCCCGCTGCGCGGGGTCGCCGTGCAGATCAACGCCTTCAACTTCCCCGTCTGGGGCCCGCTGGAGAAGTTCGCCCCCGCGTTCCTCGCCGGGGTGCCGAGCCTGGTCAAGCCCGCCAGCCAGACGGCGTACCTGACGGCGCGGCTGGTCGAGCTGATCGTCGAATCGGGCATCCTGCCGGAGGGTTCGCTGCAGTTCGTCGCGGGCAGCGCCGGAGACCTGCTGGACCACGTGACCGCGCAGGACCTGGTGTCGTTCACCGGCTCGGCCGCGACGGCGCAGAAGCTGCGCGCCCACCCGGCGATCGTGCGGAACTCGGTGCGGTTCAACGCCGAAGCCGACTCGCTGAACTGCTCGATCCTCGGGCCCGACGCGGTCCCGGGCACCGCGGAGTTCGACCTGTTCGTCAAGCAGCTCACCACCGAGATGACGGTCAAGGCCGGGCAGAAGTGCACCGCGATCCGCCGCGCGTTCGTGCCTGCCGAGCTGGTCGACGAGGTCGCCGCGGCGGCCTCCGAGCGGCTGGCGAAGGTGACCGTCGGCGCTCCCGAGGCCGACGGGGTCCGGATGGGGGCGCTGGCGAGCCTGGAGCAGCGCGAAGAGGTCCGCCGCTCGCTGAAGGCGCTGCTGGCGGCCGGCTCGGTGGTGTTCGGCGACCCCGAGCACGTCGACGTCGTCGGCGCGGACGCCGAACGCGGCGCGTTCCTCTCGCCGGTGCTGCTGCGCGCCGACCCGGAACGGCCCGAGCCGCACGAGGTCGAGGCGTTCGGGCCGGTCTCGACGCTGCTGCCCTACACCTCCGCCGCACAGGTCGTCGAGCTGGCGGCCCGCGGCGGCGGCAGCCTCGTGGGTTCCGTCGTCTCCGCCGACCCGGACTTCGTGCGCGAGGTCGTGCTCGGCGTCGCACCGTTCCACGGTCGCCTGCTGGTGCTCGACGCCGCCGATGCGGAGGAATCCACCGGGCACGGCTCGCCGATGCCGCAGCTCGTGCACGGCGGCCCGGGGCGCGCGGGCGGCGGGGAGGAGCTGGGCGGCATCCGCGGCGTGCTGCACCACATGCAGCGCACCGCCGTGCAGGGCTCGCCCGCCGCGCTCAGCGGGATCACCGGGCGCTGGGTCCCAGGCGCCCCGCGGCGCGAGGCCGAGGCCCACCCCTTCCGGAAGTCGTTGACGCAGCTGGAGATCGGCGACACCGTCGTCGCCGGGCCGCGCGCCGTCACCCGCGCCGACATCGACCACTTCGCCGAGTTCACCGGCGACACCTTCTACGCCCACACCGACCCGGAAGCGGCCGCGGCCAACCCGCTGTTCGGCGGGATCGTCGCGCACGGCTACCTGGTGGTCTCGTTCGCCGCGGGCCTGTTCGTCTCGCCGGAACCCGGCCCGGTCCTGGCGAACTACGGGCTGGAGAACCTGCGCTTCCTGACGCCGGTGCAGGCGGACGACGAGCTGACCGTGACGTTGACGGCCAAGCAGATCACCCCGCGCGTCGACCAGGACTACGGCGAGGTCCGGTGGGACGCCGACGTCACCAACCAGAACGGCGAGTCCGTCGCGAAGTACGACGTGCTGACCCTCGTCGCGAAGGAGGACCGATGACCGCCACGCTCCCCGAGACCGAACTCGAATCCCACTTCGAGCGGACCATCGAACGCGATCAGCGGATCGAACCGCGCGACTGGACACCCGAGGGCTACCGCAAGACGATGGTCCGCCAGATCGCCCAGCACGCGCACTCCGAGATCATCGGCATGCAGCCCGAGGGGAACTGGATCACGCGGGCGCCCTCGTTGCGGCGCAAGGCGATCCTGCTGGCGAAGGTGCAGGACGAGGCCGGGCACGGGCTGTACCTGTACTCGGCGGCGGAAACCCTCGGCGTGGACCGGGCGGACCTCACCGAGAAGCTGATCTCGGGCCGCCAGAAGTACTCGTCGATCTTCAACTACCCGACGCTGACGTTCGCCGACGTCGGGGTGATCGGCTGGCTCGTCGACGGCGCCGCGATCTGCAACCAGGTGCCGCTGTGCCGGAGTTCCTACGGCCCCTACGCGCGGGCGATGGTGCGGATCTGCAAGGAGGAGTCCTTCCACCAGCGCCAGGGCTACGAGCTGCTCATGACGATGATGCGGGGCACCGGGCAGCAGCGGGAGATGGTGCAGGAGGCCGTCGACCGCTGGTGGTGGCCGTCGCTGATGATGTTCGGCCCGCCGGACGCCGACTCGCCGAACACCGCCCAGTCGATGGCGTGGAAGGTCAAGCGGCACACCAACGACGAGCTGCGGCAGCGCTTCGTCGACATGTCCGTGCCGCAGGCCGACGCCCTCGGCGTCACCTTCCCGGACCCGGACCTGGCGTGGAACGCCGACCGCGGGCACTACGACTTCGGCGCCGTCGACTGGGCCGAGTTCAAGAACGTGCTGCAGGGCAACGGCCCGTGCAACGCGCAGCGCATCGCCCGCAGGCGCCGCGCCCACGACGAAGGCGCCTGGGTCCGCGAGGCCGCGGCCGCGCACGCGGCGAAGAACCAGGAGGCGACGGCATGAGCGACTCGAACCCCGCCGGTGCCCGGCACGACTGGCCGCTGTACGAGGTGTTCGTCCGCGGCAAGCGCGGGCTGAACCACGTGCACGTCGGCTCGCTGCACGCCGCCGACGACCAGATGGCGCTGCACCACGCCCGCGACCTCTACACGCGCCGCAACGAGGGCGTGTCGATCTGGGTGGTGCGCGCCTCGGCCATCGCCGCCTCCTCGCCCGACGAGAAGGACCCGTTCTTCGCGCCCAGCGGCGACAAGGTGTACCGGCACCCGACGTTCTACGACATCCCCGAGTCCGTCCCGCACATGTGAGGCACCGATGTCCTTCGACAACGCCTACGAAGCCCTCACCGAGGAGGGCGACGCCCGCTGGGCGTTCGGCACCGGCTTCGAGGACCCGCTGTCCGGAGTGGACACCACCGTCCCGGGCGGCGTGGACGACGCCGCGCTCGCCGCGTACTGCCTGATGCTCGGCGACGACGCGCTGGTCCTCTCGCACCGGTTGCAGGAGTGGTGCACCCGGGCGCCCGAGCTGGAGGACGAGGTGGCGATCGCGAACATCGGCCTCGACCTGCTGGGCCAGGCGCGGCTGCTCCTCGCCCGCGCCGGGAAGGCGGAGGGCCGGGGGCGGGGTGAGGACGACTACGCGTTCTCCCGCGCCGAGCACGAGTTCCGCAACGTCCGGCTCGTCGAGCTGGAACGCGGCGACTTCGGCGAACTGGTCGCCCGGCTGCTGGTGTTCGCCACCTGGCGGCTCGCGCTGCTGCAGCGGCTCACCGGCTCCCGCGACCCGGTGCTGGCCGCGATCGCCGACAAGGGCGTCAAGGAGGTCACCTACCATCGCGACTACGCCGCGCAGTGGGTGGTGCGCCTCGGCGACGGCACCGAGCACTCCCACCAGCGCGTCACCGCTGGGCTCGCGGCGGTGTGGCCGTACGTGGCCGAGCTGTTCACCACCCATCCCGTGGAGGAGGCGCTCGCCGCGGACGGCGTCGGCGTCGACCCGGCCGGGCTGCGCGCCGAGTTCGACGCGGTGCTGGCGCAGGTGTTCGCCGCCGCGACGCTGGCCGAGCCGGACGCGGCACCGATCGCCGGGGTCTCGAACCGGACCGGCCGCGACGGCGTGCACACCGAAGCGATGGGATTCCTGCTGGCCGAGCTGCAGAGCGTGGCCCGGGCGATGCCGGGGGCGACGTGGTGACCGGCCTGCGGCAGGACGCGCGCACCGTCGCCGCGGCGGTGGTGGACCCGGAGCTGCCGATGCTCACCCTCGCCGACCTCGGCGTGCTGCGCGAGGTGTCGGAGTCCGGCGGCCGGGTCGTCGTCACGATCACGCCGACCTACTCGGGGTGCCCGGCGATGGACACCATGCGCGACGACCTGGAGCACGCGCTGCGCGGCGCCGGATACCGCGAGGTGGAGATCCGCACCGTGCTCACCCCGGCCTGGAGCAGCGACTGGATCAGCGCGGACGGGCGCCGCAAGCTCGCCGAAGCGGGCGTCGCCCCGCCCGGCACCGGGCCGCGGCCGGCGGCCGGGCCGATCCCGCTGACCCTCGGCCCCACCGTGCGGCGGGTGTCCTGCCCGCGGTGCGGTTCGCCCGACACCGTCGAGGTGTCCCGGTTCGCCGCGACCGCGTGCAAGGCGCTGCGCCGCTGCCGCTCCTGCGCCGAACCGTTCGAGCACGTGAAGGAGATCTGACGTGAGCACCCCCGTTGCGTCCCGGCTGCGCGGTGAGTTCCACGTGCTGCGCGTCGCCGACGTCTCCCGGCTGTGCGACGACGCCGTGGCGGTGACCTTCGCGGTGCCCGACGAGCTCGCCGGGGCGTACGCGTTCCGCGCCGGGCAGTCGCTGACGCTGCGGCGCACCATCGACGGGCGCGAGGAACGGCGCTCCTACTCGATCTGCTCCCCGGAAGGGACCGCACCGCGGATCGGGGTGCGGGAGGTGCCGGACGGGCTGTTCTCCACCTGGCTCGTGCACGACCTGCGCCCCGGCGACGAGGTCGAGGTCGGCACGCCCACCGGGAACTTCACCCCGGAACCGGGCGTGCCCGGCAGGCACGTGCTCATCGCCGCGGGCTCCGGCATCACGCCGATGCTGTCGATCGCGGCGACGGTGCTGCGCGAACCCGACGCCTCGGTGACGCTGCTGTACGGCAACCGGCGGGCCGACACGGTGATGTTCGCCGACGACATCGCCGACCTGAAGGACCGCCACCCGGCGCGGCTGGAGCTGATCCACGTGCTGTCCCGGGAACCGCGCGAGGCCGAACTGTTCACCGGCAGGCTCGACCCGGCGAAGCTCGCCGCGCTCGGCCCGCTGCTCGGTGACCTCGACGCGGTGGACCACTGGTGGCTGTGCGGACCGTTCGAGCTGGTCACCGCCGCCCGCGACCACCTGGTCGGCGCCGGGGTCGCCGAGGACCGCATCCACCTGGAGCTGTTCTTCGTCGACGACGCCCCGCCCGCACCGGTGCGGCATCCGGACGCGGCGGTGGGCGGCGCGGCCAGCGAGGTCACCGTCGTGCTCGACGGCCGGGCCACCACGATCTCGCTGTCCCGCGATGCGTCCATCTTGGACGGTGCGCAGCGCTCCCGGCCCGACCTGCCGTTCGCCTGCAAGGGCGGGGTGTGCGGGACCTGCCGCGCGTTGGTCACCCGCGGCGAGGTCGACATGCGCCGCAACTTCGCCCTGGAACGGTCCGAAGTGGACGCGGGCTTCGTGCTCACCTGCCAGAGCCTGCCCTGCTCCGACGAGGTCACCGTGGACTACGACGCGTGACGATGGCCCCCGCTGCGCGAAGAGAGACGACGTCCTCGACCGCGCCCCGGGACGCCCCCGGCGCGCCGCCACCCACGACGAACGCGGCCTCGCCCGGTACCGCTGACGCCGGCGATCACCGCTGCTCGTCGAGCCATTCGGCGTGGAAGGCGGGCAGGTCGGAGGCCTTGCCGCGGAATTCGGGCGCGCGCTTCTCCCGGAAGGCGGCGACGCCTTCGGCGCCGTCGCCGATGTTGGTGTAGAACATCGCGAGCGAGTCGAGCCGATGCGCGTCGCGCGGGTGCGCGAGGGCGCTGCCGCGGCGCATCAGCTGGCGGGTCAGCGCGGTCGCGACGGGCGAGCGGTCCCTGGTCCAGGCGTCGGCGAGCCGCAGCGCCTCGTCGAGCAGCGCGTCGGGCTCGTGCACGGCGTTCGCGAGCCCGGCTTCCGCGGCGGCCGCCGCGTCGAGGATGTCCGCCCGGTAAGCCAGGTCCAGTGCCCGGGGCAGTCCGACGATGCGCGGCAGGAACCAGGAGGACGCGGCCTCCGGCACGATGCCGAGCCGCCCGAACACGAGGCCGAAGCGCGCCCTGCTCGACATCAGGCGCGCGTCCATCGCCAGCGTCATCGTCGCCCCGATGCCCACGGCGGCGCCGTTGATGGCGGCGATGACGGGCTTGGTGCAGTCGTGCACGGCGAGGGTGACGCGGCCGCCGGTGTCGCGGACGCGGGCCAGCTCCGGATCGGACAGGTCGGCCAGGTCGGTGAGCGTCGGCCGCTTCGACTCGTCCAGGCCGAACACGTTGCCCTCCGCGCTGAGGTCCATGCCGGCGCAGAAGGCGCGCCCGGCACCGGTGACGACCACCGCGCGCACCGCGTCGTCGGCGGCGGCCCGGACGAAGGTCTCCTCCAGCTCGTCGGCCATGGTGACGGTGAAGGCGTTGAGCTGGTCCGGGCGGTCCAGCGTGACGACGAGGACGCCGTCGGTGGTGACGTCGTGGCGGATGGTCTGCATGGTTCGGTTCCTCCTGGTCACGCCGGTGTGATCGCGTCGCCGAGCCGGTGGTGCGCTCCGCGCCGCCGCCGGTGCTCCGCTGCGGGCGGGTCCCGGGGCGGGCACCAGCCCACCACATGCCGCGTGGCGCGCGGTGCGCACCGCGTCCTCAGCCACGGGCGGGGGAGGGGGCCGACGCCGGTGCCACGTCGCGCAGCGCGCGGGTGCCGAGCACGGCCGCCAGCACCAGCACCCACACCCCGGCGACGCTGAGCCCGGCGAGGACCGGCGTCCCGTGCTCGGCCACCACCCCGGCCAGCCCGATCCCGGCGGGGGCGGCGACGGTCAGCAGCGTGGTCTTGAGGCTGAGCACCCGCCCGCGCACCGCACCGCTGGTGCGTTCGACCTGCAGCACCCCGACGACCGCGCCGACCACGGAGTTGCCCAGGCCGAGCAAGGCGGCGCCCGCGAACACCGCGGCCGGGGCGAGCAGGGACGCCATCAGCAGGAATCCGGCGGTGGTGAGGGCGAATCCGATCGACAGCCACGTCCGGGTGCCGAGCCGCCGCCCGACGGCGCCGTAGAGCGCCGCGCCGCCCAGCATCCCGGCGGCGAGCGCGGTGAGCACCAGCCCGAGCAGGTCGGGCCGGGCGATGCGGTCGAAGTACAGCGGCATCACCAGGCCCTGCAACCCGCCGAGCGCCACGGCGAGGCCGACGACGATCCCGGATGTGCCGAGCAGGAACCGGCTGCGCCCCACCACGGCGAAGCCCTCGCCGAGTTCCCGCAGCACCGAGCGGCGCGGCGCCGCGGTGGCCTCGACCGCGCCGAGCCCGCGCGGCAGCGTCCGCGTCAGCAGCGCCGCCGCGGCCGAGGTCCCCGCGGTGATCCACAGCACCGAGGTGGCGTCGAAGGTGGCGAGCAGCAGGCCGGCCGCCGCCGGGCCGACCACCAGGGCCGCGGAGGTCGTGGTCTGGCGCAGGCCGATCAACCGGGTCAGGTCGATCCCGGCGTGCCGCGCCACCGCGGGCGCGAGCACTTCGCGCGCCGTCGTGCCGGGCACGTCCCCGAACGAGCCGAGGATCCCCAGCAGGACGAACCAGGTCAGGTTCAGGCCCCACAGCAGGTCGACCAGGGGCAGCGCGGCGACCGATGCGGCGGAGACGAGGTCGGAGACCGCCGAGGCGGTGCGCCGGTCGATCCGGTCGATCACGACCCCGCCGAGCAGGCCGACCACCACGGCGGGGATCGCGGTCGCTCCGGCGAGGACCGCGGTGCCCAGCGGGCTCCCGGTGGTCTGCAGCACGATCAGCGGCAGCGCGACCGCGGCGATCCCGTTGCCGAGCAGGCTCAGCAGGTGCGAGGCGAGGTAGGTGGCGGCGGTGAGCGGCATGCGCCCAGCACACGCCCGGCCGTCGCGGCACGGTCAAGCGGATTCCTGCCCGAAATCCCGTCGCAGCACGTGATCCCGGACACCCGTCCGGCCGATGTGGACGGTGGCGAGGTGCCGCCCGCCCGGTACGGGTCCCGAACGCGAGCAGGTCCGCCCGTGCGGCACGGGCGGACCTGCGTCGAGCGGAACGGGTCAGCGGCTCGCGGCCACCGCCCGCCGGTTCTCGTCCTCCGGCACCTTCAGGTAGCCGACCATGATGAACGCGGCCACGTAGAGCAGGACGAACGCCCACACCACGCCGGCGTTGCCGAGCCCGATGGCGAGCACGACGGCCGGGACGGCCGCGCCGAGGAACGCCGCACCGCCGGCCGCGGTGGTGTACATGGCCATCGCGGCGCCCTTCTGCTCGGGAGCGAGCGCGGGCATGATCGCGCCCATCGGCACGAACCCGGCGAGCAGCGCGCCGAACACGCAGCCCGCGGCGGTCGCGGCCCAGAAGCCCCACGCCGAACCGGCGGGGACCAGGTGCGCCACGTACCACCAGGCGAGCAGGCCGAGCGCGGAGCCGAAGACGCCGAACCACTGCACGGTGCGCCGCCAGCCCCACTTGTCGCCGATGGCGCCGAACACGGCGTTGAGCAGGATGTTCGACGCGTAGACCAGCGTGGTCATGACCAGCCAGCGGGACTGGCCCCAGCCGAGCTCGTCGGCGATGACCGTCGGCAGGATGATGAACATGCCGTACTGCGGCGCGGTGTTGATCAGCCGCACCAGGAAGCCCATCAGGATCTTCGGCCGGCGCGCGGTGAGCCGCAGGCCCGCGGTCAGCACCTCGCCGGTGGACAGCTCCGCGGCGGCGACGCGGCGGTCACCGTGCGGTTCGTGCACCGCGAACTGCGCGATCAGGAAGCCGATCACCACGAGCGCGATGGAGGCGATCATCGCCCCGGTCTCGCCGCCGGTGCCGCCGCCGAAGACGGGGATCATGCCCAGCGCGTAGAGCGAACCCAGCGTGGGCAGGCCACCGGTGAACATCACGTAGAACCAGCCGACGGCCTTGCCGTTGCGCTCCACCGGCGTGACCACGTTGACCCACACCAGGAACGCGAACGCGAACAGCGGATAGCCGAACCCGCGCAGGAAGTACGTCAGGAACACCAGCGGCATGCTGCCGGTGCCGAGCGCGACCAGGAACAGCGCCTCGAACACCACCCACACGGCGGCGCCGAGCTGCATCACGCGGCGCGGCCCCCACAGGTCGGCCAGCACGCCGGACAGGTAGCTGCCCACCAGCACGGACACGCCGTACATGGAGATGATCGTGCTCACCGTGGTGGCGGGGCTGTCGAGCACGGTCTCGATGTGCGGCGAGATGAAGTTGGTCTCGGTGCCGTTGCCGGTCATGAAGACGAGCACGGCGAAGAATCCCCAGCGCAGCGAGTGCGGGATGCCGACCCGGTCGAGGAACGTCTCGCGCTGCGCGCCGGTGGTCTCGGTGGTGGTCATGTTCGTCCCGCCCTTCACGCGTTGGGCAGGATCGAGACCTTGACCGACGCACCCGAGGCGTCGGCGACCAGGTCGAGGGCCTGCTGGAACTCGCTCAAACCGAGCTGGTGGGTGCAGATCTCGTCGACCGGGATCTTGCCCTGCTCCAGCAGCTTGATCGCCGCGGGCCAGCAGTGCGGCCCGAGGTGCGCGCCGAGGACGTTGAGCTCCTTGTCGTCGGAGATGATCGACCAGTCGACCGTCACGTCCGAGCCGAACACCGAGTACTCCACGTAGGTCCCGAGCTTGCGCAGCAGGTTCAGCCCCTGCCCGACCGCCGGGGTGGCACCGGTGCCCTCCAGGTAGACGTCGGCGCCGTAGCCCTCGGTCAGTTCGGCGACCTTGGCGACCACGTCGTCCTTCAGCGGGTTGAAGGTGACGTCGGCGCCGCAGCGGCGGCCCAGTTCGAGCTTGTCGTCGTCGAGGTCCAGCGCGACCAGCGTCATCGGGTTCTTCTGCCGCGCACCGGCGATCAGGCCGAGGCCGATGGGGCCGCAGCCCGCGACGACGACCACGTCGCCGAACTTGATGTCGGCGCGCTCCACCGCGTGCAGCGCGCAGGACAGCGGTTCGGCGTAGGCGGCGTGCTCCGGCTTCAGGTCGTGCGAGACCTTGTGCGCGCGGGCCTTCTTCGGCACCAGCGTGTACTGGGCCATGGCGCCGTGGTAGTTGCGGAAGCCGAACATGTCGTGCGGCCCGCACATCCAGTACTCGCCGCGGCGGCAGTACCGGCACTCCTCGCAGGGCACGATCTGCTCGCAGGCGATCCGGTCGCCGACCTCGACCTTGTGGTGCCGCAGCGCCTCCTCGTCACCGGACACGACGGTGCCGACGAACTCGTGGCCGGGGATGATCCCCTTCTGCGCCCAGGCGGCGCGGTTCTCGTCGCCCCAGAACTTCGCGGCGCCGTGGTAGCACTTCAGGTCGCTGGCGCAGACGCCGACCGCTTCCACTTCGATCAACAACTCGCCCGCGGCCGGTGCGGGGACGTCCACCTCTTCCAGGCGGTAGTCCTCCGGGCCGTGGACGACGACAGCCGACATCCGGCTGGGAATGGGGTTCGGCACCTTTGCCTCCAGTGGTTCCACTTCTCGATCATCGATCCGCCCGCCGGAGGGGGCGGATCAGCTCCGTTGCCAGGGGCAGGCTGCTGCACGCGGGGGCGAGGTGCACTCCGCCACCGCGAGCGCCCAGCGGGCCGTGGGCCAACGGGGGAGCGGAGACCGGCGCGGCCGGGGCGGGCCGGACGGGCGGACTCGGCGCGGAGTCCGCTCCTCCGGCGCCGTCCCGAGCCGGCCGGTTCCGCAGGCTCGTCGCCGCCGCCCCGCCCGGTGGGCCGGTGCGGGGCAGCGGGATACGGGGAGGACCCGGCCGTGCCGGGCCGGCGAGGCGCCGATCAGCCGAGCGCTCGTAGGCCGGGTCGTGCTCGCGGCGAGGGGCCGGGCAGCCTCGACCGGAGGCGGTGGTTCGTCCCCACCGCCCGGCCCGGCTCCGGTGAGCCGGTCCTGTCGCGTTGCCGTGCACTGCTCTCCTCGCGCGTCGGACCCCGATGTCGACGAGGTGCTACCTTCGGACCCGCCCCGCTCATCAGTCAACACCGGCCGCTCATATGAGCGGTCGTCACGCCAGTCGGGAGTCCAGGTGGGTCCGGAGCGCCAGATGCTGGCCGCGCTCGTCGCGACGAAGCACTACTTCGAGAAGCGGACGAAGTCCCAGATCGCGGAGGACCTCGCGCTGTCGCGGTTCCAGGTGGCGCGGCTGCTCGACGCCGCGCACGCGGCGGGGATCGTGCGCATCACCGTCGAACTCCCGTCCGGTGTGGACGCCGGGCTCTCGGACCGGCTGCGCCGCCACTTCGGGTTGAAGCGGGCGCTCGCCGTGGTCACGGCCGACGACGCGGCCACCCGGCGGCGCCAGCTCGGCAAGGTCGCCGCCGAGCTGCTCGGCGACGTGGTGACCGAGGACGACTGCCTCGGCGTCGCCTGGGGCCGCACGCTCGGTTCGATCCCCGAGTCGCTGACCCAGCTGGCGACCTGCCCGGTGGTGCAGCTGACCGGGGTCGCCGGTTCGGTCTCGGAGAACACCGTCGAGCTGGTGCGGCAGGTGTCGGCGGTCAACGGCGGCCCGGCCAGCCCGATCTACGCGCCGTTCGTCGTCGCCGACACCACCACGGCCCGCGGCCTGCGCAGCCAGCCCGGGATCGCCCGGGCGCTGGAGCTGCACAGGACGGTGACGCGGGCGGTCGTCGGCGTCGGCAGCTGGGACCCGCCGGATTCGAAGATGCACGATTCGCTGCCGGTGGAGGAGCGGCGGGCGCTGCTCGCCAAGGGCGTGCAGGCCGAGGTGTGCGGGACGCTGCTCAACGTGCAGGGCGGCGTGGTCTCCGGGCTGGAGGACCGCTGCATCGCGATCCCGGCGGAGCTGCTGCGCGCGGTGCCGGAGGTGATCGCCGTCGGCGGCGGCGCCACGAAGACCAAGGCGATGCTCGCGGCGATCCGCTCCGGCCTCATCCACGGCCTCGTCACTGACGCCACCGCCGCCGAGGAGCTGCTCGCGCTCGGGTGAGCCGGCCGGGTCCGCCGCTAGCGGACGCCGCCCGCCTCGACCCGCGCGCTCGGCCACCACCTCCGGTCGGTCCTCGGGGAGCTGCTCGCCGCGGCGGGCAGCTGGTGAGACCGCCCGCCCGGCGGCGTCAGGACCTGTGCCGCACCGGTTCGGGCAGGAAGGTCCCGCGCTTCAGGCTGCGCTCGATGGTCTCCAGCGACCGGCCCTTCGTCTCGGGCACGCGGAGCAGCACGACCACCCAGGCCAGGACGTTCAGCGCGGCGTAGACCAGCATCGCCCCACCCAGGGTGAGCGCGTTGACGAGGGTGAGCGCCGTCGAGGTGACCAGCAGGTTCGCCCCCCACAGCGCGGCGGCGTGCAGGCCGGTGGCGGCGGGCCGGATCCGCAGCGGGTAGATCTCCGAGCCGATCAGCCAGCCCACCACCTGGATGCCGCCCGCCTGGAAGAACATGAACGCCAGCAGCAGCGCCAGGGCGAGCCACGGGTCCGGCCGCTGGCCGGAGACCAGGAACAGCAGCCCGAACAGCGCGATCGAGATCGCCGACCCGGGCAGCATCGCCAGCATCAGGCTGCGGCGGCCGATCCGGTCGACGACCAGCTTGCCGACCAGCGTCATCACCACGTACACGACGCCGACGCCGACGTTGGCCCACAGCGAGAACCCGGACGAGAAGCCGACCATGGTCAGGATGACCGGCGTGTAGTAGATCATCATCTCCAGCCCGGTGATCTGGGTGAAGATCGCGACCGCCAGGCCCGCGACCAGCGCCGGGCGCAGCCACTTCTCGCCCAGGGCCGACCACGGGCCGCCGCGGGCCTCGTTCTCCCGCTGGAGCACGTGCTCGATCCCGCGCACCTCGCGGTCGGCGGCCGGACCGTCGGGCCGGACCCACCGCAGCACCATCCGCGCCGCGTCGACGTGGTCGTGGTGCACCAGCCAGCGCGGGCTCTCGGGGGCCCGGAGCATGCCGAGGACCAGCAGGACCGCGGGCACCACCGCGACCATGATCTTCCAGTGCCAGCCGGCTTCGCGGAACACCACGTTGACCAGCGCGGCGGAGAGGATGCCGATGCCGATCGCGACGTTGAAGAAGGTGACGAAACCACCGCGGCGCTCCGGCGGGGACAGCTCGGCGATGTAGGTCGGGATGGTCTGGGTGCAGCCACCCACCGCCAGCCCCAGCAGCAGCCTGCTGCCGATCAGCGTCAGCGGTTCGGGGGAGAGCCCGGCCAGCACCACGCCGACCGCGAAGATCACCGCGACGGTGATGATCGTCGACCGGCGGCCGAACCGCATCGCGAACCAGCCCGCGCCGAGCGCGCCCACCACCGCGCCGACCAGGATCGAGGCGGTGATCATCTCTTCGATGGTGTGGCCGGGGATGGTGGCGCCGAACAGCCGGTAGGACTCGGTGATGCCGAAGTCCTGGGCGATCTGGATCAGGGTGCCGGAGATGACCCCGGTGTCGTACCCGTACAGCAGGCCGCCCAGCGCGGCCACGAACGCCACGTAGTACACGTTCCGGATCGGATCCCCCGCGGGCGTCCGGGTGGGCACACCACGCAGGTCCCGCTCCGCCGCCGACAGGTCCGGCTCCTCGTCGAAGCCCGCGAGCTCCGGGTCGTCGGAGCCGCCGTGTTGTTCGGACATCCGCACTCCTCGCAGGCGCTGGAGGGCCGTGGCGGATGCGATGCTATGGCGCCCCGCCCCTGGTCGCAGCGCTGGCAACGTGCTGGTGCCGGAGCGCGGGCGCGGCATCCGGTCCGCCAGGCCCCCGAGGTCCGGGACCACCCACCGAACCTGATTTTGTCCAAGGGATTGTTAACAATCGTGTTCATAGTTTAGGTTGCTCGGCATGCCCACGGAGGACGCCGCACCCGCGGCACCTCGGAGGAGGAATGCCATGCCCGCCGACGCCGGACCGGCCGCGCGCTCGCACCGCCGCGGCGCGCAGACCGCGGTCCCGTGCCTGTTCCTGCGGGGCGGCACCTCGCGGGGACCGTTCTTCGACGAGCGGGCGCTGCCCGCGGACGTTCCCACCCGCGACGCGGTGCTGCTGGCCGCGCTCGGTTCCCCGGACGAGCGGCAGATCGACGGGCTCGGGGGAGCGCACCCGCTGACCAGCAAGGTCGGGATCGTGCGCCCGAGCGAGCGCCCCGGCGTGGACGTGGAGTGGACGTTCGGCCAGGTGCAGCCCGGCGGGAGCACCGTCGACACGACCGCGAACTGCGGGAACATGCTCGCCGCGGTGCTCCCGTTCGCCGTCGAGACCGGCATGGTCGTCCCGGACGCCGACCGCACCACCGCCCGCGTGCTCACCCGCAACACCGGCATGGTCGCCGAGATCACCGTCCGCACGCCCGCCGGACCGGACGGGACCAGGCACGTCGAGTACGCGGGCGACGCGCGCATCGACGGCGTCCCCGGCACCGCCGCGCCGGTCGAGATCGGGTTCCTGGACACCGCGGGCTCGGTGGCCGGTTCGCTGCTGCCCACCGGGAACACGCGGGACACCGTCGAAGTCCCCGGGCTCGGCGCGGTGGACGTGACGCTGATCGACAACGGGCAGCCGCTGGTGGTCGTCCAAGCCGCGCGGCTCGGCTCCACCGGCTACGAGGACCCCGCCGAGATCGACGCCGACGCGGAGCTCCGGGCGAAGGTGGAGGCGCTGCGGCTGGTCTGCGGCCGCGCGATGGGGCTCGGCGACGTCGAGGCGAAGAACTACCCGAAGATGACGCTCGTCGCGCCGCCCCGGCACGGCGGCGACCTGTCCACCCGCAGCCTCATCCCGCGGGTCGCGCACCGCTCGATCGGCGTGCTGGCCGCGGTCACCGCCGCCACCGCGTGCGTGCTGGAGGGCAGCGTCGCCCGCGAGGTGGCCGCCGAGGTCCGCGGCACCGAACCCACCGTCTCGGTGGAGCACCCGTCCGGCGAGTTCAGCGTCACCCTGGGGCTCGACCCCGCCGAACCCGGCCGGGTGCTGCGCTCGGGACTGCTGCGCACCGCCCGCCTGCTGATGTCCGGCGAGGTCCTCGTACCCGCCGCCCTCTGGAATCCCGCTGCCGAGGAGCGTTCCGCGTGATCATCGACGTGCACGGCCACTACACCACCGCCCCCGAGCCGCTCGGCCGCTGGCGCGACGCGCAGGTCGCCGGGCTGGCCGACCCGGCGCTGCGGCCCGACCCGGCGGGCCCGATCATCAGCGACGACGAGATCCGCGAGTCCCTGGAAGCCCACCAGCTGCGGCAGATGGACGAGCGCGGCATCGACGTCACCGTCTTCTCCCCGCGCGCCTCGTTCATGGCGCACCACGTCGGGGACTTCGCGACCTCCGCGGCGTGGGCGCGGATCTGCAACGACCTGTGCCACCGGGTCTCGGAGCTCTACCCGGAGCGGTTCGCGCCCGGCGCGATGCTGCCGCAGTCGCCCGGGGTCGATCCGGCGACGACCCTGCCCGAGCTGGAGCGGGTGGTGCGGGAACTCGGCGCGGTCGCGGTGAACATCAACCCCGACCCCTCCGGCGGGCACTGGACCGCCCCGCCGCTGACCGACCGGCACTGGTACCCGGTGTGGGAGAAGCTCGTCGAGCTGGACGTGCCCGCGATGGTGCACGTGTCCACCAGCTGCAACGCGGCGTTCCACACCACCGGCGCGCACTACCTCAACGCCGACACCACCGCGTTCATGCAGCTGCTGCAGGGAGATCTGTTCGCCGACTTCCCCGAGCTGCGCCTGGTGATCCCGCACGGCGGCGGTGCGGTGCCCTACCACTGGGGCCGGTTCCGCGGGCTCGCCCAAGCGCTGGGCAAGCCGGAGCCGGAGGAAGCGCTGCTGGGCAACGTCTTCTTCGACACCTGCGTCTACCACCAGCCGGGCATCGACCTGCTGCTGGACGTGATCCCGCACGAGTCGGTGCTGTTCGCCTCGGAGATGGTCGGCGCGGTGCGCGGCATCGACCCCCGCACGGGGCACCACTTCGACGACACCCGCCGCTACGTCGAGCACGCCGGGCTCACCGCCGAATCCCTCGCCGCCATCGAGGCGGGCAACGCCCGCCGCGCCTACCCCCGGCTGGACGCGCGCCTGACCGCGCAGGGCCGCTGAACCGAAGGAGCACCGTGCACGAACTCGGAATCGTCCACCGAACCGTCCAGCGCGCCGACCGGGACGCCGTCGAAGCCCTCGCGGACTTCGGCGTCGCCACGGTCCACGAGGCGCTGGGCCGGGTCGGGCTGCTGCGGCCCTACGTCCGCCCCGTCTACGAAGGGGCGCGGGTCTGCGGCACCGCCGTCACCGCGCTGCTGCAGCCCGGGGACAACTGGATGCTGCACGTCGCCGCCGAGCAGGTGCAGGAGGGCGACGTGCTGGTCGCCGGCTGCACCACGGAATGCGAGGACGGCTTCTTCGGCGAACTGCTCGCCACCTCGCTGCGCGCCCGCGGCGCGAAGGGGCTGGTCATCGACGGCGGTTGCCGCGACGTCGACGAGCTGCGCGCCATGGACTTCCCGGTGTTCTCCCGCGCCATCAACGCGAAGGGCACCGTCAAGGCCACCCTCGGCTCGGTGAACGTGCCGGTCGTCGTCGCCAACGCGCTGGTCGAACCGGGCGACGTCATCGTGGCCGACACCGATGGAGTGGTCGTGGTTCCCGCCGCGAAGGCATCGGAGGTGGCGGCGGCCGCCGCGAAGCGGGAGTCCGGGGAAGCGGGCAAGCGCGCGCGGTTCCAGGAGGGCGAGCTCGGCCTGGACCTCTACGGCATGCGCCCGAAGCTCGAAGCCATGGGACTGACCTACCGGGACTGAACTCCGGGTCCCGGAGCGGGAACCGGCGATCCCGTGCAACGACGCACGCCGCCCCGGCGGCAGGAGGAGAACCCCATGAGCACCGAAGTCACCCCGGGGTGGCTGCCCTGGCACCCGGAACCGAGCACCCCGGCGTTCGTCCCGCCCGCGGGCTCGGTCGACGCGCACTGCCACGTGTTCGGGCCCGCCGCGCGCTTCCCGTTCGCCGCCGAGCGCAAGTACACCCCGGTCGACGCGGGCAAGGAGCAGCTGTTCGCGTTGCGCGACCACCTCGGCCTCTCCCGCAACGTGATCGTGCAGGCCACCTGCCACGGCACCGACAACAGCGCCCTGGTCGACGCGCTGCGGGCCTCCGGCGGCCGAGCCCGCGGGGTGTCCGCGGTGGACGGTGACGTCACCCGCGCCGAGCTGGAGCGGCTGCACGCGGCCGGGGTGCGCGGCGTGCGGTTCAACTTCGTCAAGCGGCTGGTCGACACCGCGCCGACCCGGACCCTGCGGGCCATCGCCGAGAAGATCGCGCCGCTGGGCTGGCACGTCGTGCTCTACTTCGAGGCCCGCGACCTGCCCGACATCGAGGAGTTCGCGCCGAGCCTGCCGGTGCCGATCGTGATCGACCACCTGGGCCGCCCCGACGTCGCGCAGGACCCGGACGGGCCGGAGTTCAGCCGGTTCCTGGAGTTCGCGGACCGCCACCGCGCGTGGGTCAAGGTCTCCTGCCCGGAACGCCTGTCCCGCACCGGCCCGCCCGCGCTCGACGGCGAGCGGCACGCCTACGCCGACGTGGTGCCCTTCGCGCGCCGCGCCGTCGAGGCCTTCCCGGACCGGGTGCTGTGGGGCACCGACTGGCCGCACCCGAACCTCACCGACCACATGCCCGACGACGGGCTCCTGCTCGACCACGTCCCGCGGATCGCGGTCACCCCGCAGCAGCGGCAGGCGCTGCTGGTGGACAACCCGATGCGCCTGTACTGGCCGGACGAGCAGGCCTGATCCACGGCCGGGCGACGAAGCCCGGCCCGCCCCGAGGAGACCGCAGTGCAGCACCCCGTCAACGGCGACGAACGGGCCGCGAACTCGGCGAACCGGCTCGACCGGTTGCCGATCTCCCGGTTCCACCGGACCACGATCGCCGCGCTGGCGTTCGCGTACTTCTTCGAGTTCGCCGACATCAACACCTTCGCCATCACCGCGCCGAAGGTCCGCGAGCAGTGGGGCGCCGACGTCGGCCACATCGCCTACGTGACCTCGCTGTCGTTCGTCGGCATGTTCCTCGGGTCGGTGGTGGCCGGTGGGATGGCCGACCGGCTGGGCCGGAAGCGGACGCTGACGTTGACCACGGTGTGGTTCTCGGTGTGGTCGCTGGCGACGGTGTTCGCCTGGGACATCGCCTCGATGGGCGTGTTCCGGGTGCTGACCAGCGCCGGGCTCGCCGCGATGACCGTGGTCGCGGTCGTGTACCTCAACGAGCTGTTCCCGCGGGCGAAGCGCGGCAAGTTCCAGGCCTACGTGATCATGATCGGCATCTGCGGGACCCCGGTCACCAACCTGATCGCCGCGCTGGTCGTGCCGATGGGGGAGCAGACCTGGCGGCTGGTGTACCTGTGGGGCGCGCTCGGCGTGCTGTTCCTGTTCTTCCTGCGCAAGCTCGTCGAATCCCCGCAATGGCTGGAGAGCCGCGGCCGCCGCGAGGAGGCCGAGGCGGTCCTGCGGCGGCTGGAGGACGAGGCCGTCGACGAGCACGGTGCCCTGCCTGCCGCCGCCGAACCGGTCGCGGCGGCGGCCACCGCGAAACCGGGGCTGCGCCTGCTCAAGCAGCGCAAGTTCCTGTTCCCGACCGTGCTGCTCTCGGTCCTGTGGATCACCCAGACCATCGGGTTCTTCGGCTTCTCCTCGTGGGCGCCGACGCTGCTGGCCGCCGAGGGCGTCAGCGTGGAGGACTCCATCTTCTTCGTCGCGCTCACCACCGTCGGCGCGCCGCTCGGGTCGTTCCTGGCCGCGCAGGTCACCGACCGGTTCGAGCGCAAGTGGGCGCTGGTGGTCTTCGGCCTGATCATCGCCGGTTCCGGCCTGCTGTACGGGTTGACGTTCCTGCCGGTGCTGGTCGTCGTGTTCGGGTTCCTGGTGAACCTGTTCGAGCGCGGCTACACCTCGCTGGCCTACGCCTACTCGCCGGAGCTCTACGACACCGGCGGCCGGTCGCTGGGCACCTCGATCTCCTACGGGCTGGGCCGGTTGTCCAACGCCTTCGGGCCGCTGATCATCGCCGCGCTCTACAGCGGCCACGGTTACCGGACCGTCTTCTACTTCATCGCGGGAACCTGGGTGGTGGGGGCGATCGCGCTAGCGCTGTTCGGACCCGCCACCCGCAAGATCCGGCTGCGCGCCGAGTCGGCGGCGCCGGAACCCGCCACCGGTCGCTGAACCCTTCGGAGGAGAGGTCGCATGAACCCGGTCCCGGAAGAGCCAGCCCAGGAGAACCCGCTCCCGGAGCACCCCGTCCCGAAGAACCCCGTCCCGGAGCAGCTCACCACCCTCGCGCGGATGGTCGCCGACACGCCCACGCGCCCGCCGCTCGGCGACGTCGCCCACCTCGGGCACGTCCAGCTGTTCACGCCGTGCCCCGCGGACACGGTGGCCTTCTGCACCGAATTCCTCGGGCTCACCACCACCGCGCAGGACGGGGACCACACCTACCTGCGCACCTGGGACGACTACGAGCACCACAGCCTGGTGGTGACCCGCCGCGACCGGCCGGGCGTCGGCCGCACCGCGCTGCGCTGCTCCTCCGCCGAAGCCCTGGAGCGCCGCACGGCGGCGGTGCGGGCCGCGGGCGGCAGCGGGCGGTGGGTGCGCGACGAACCCGGTATCGGTCCACTGTGGACCACGGTCGACCCGGACGGGCACGAGATCGCGCTCTACCACGAGACGTCCTGGTACGAGGCGCCCGACGAACTCGCGCCCGCGCTGAAGAACCAGCCGCAGGCCAAACCCGGCCACGGCGTCGGAGTCCGCAGGCTCGACCACGTCAACTACCTCGCCGCCGACGTCGCGCGGGCCAGCGGCTTCCTCGTCGACGTGCTCGGTGCCCGCCCCACCGAGCAGATCCGGCTGGACGACGGCGAGATCGCCGCCCGCTGGCAGACCTTCACCCAGAAGTCCTACGACCTCGTGCATACCAAGGACCGCACCGGCTCCTCGGGACGGCTGCACCACATCGCCTTCGCCACCGACACCCGCGAGGACGTGCTGCGCGCCGCCGACCTCGCCGTCGACACCGGCGTGTTCATCGAGACCGGGCCGCACAAGCACGCCATCCAGCAGACCTTCTTCCTCTACGTCTACGAACCCGGTGGCAACCGGGTCGAGCTGTGCAACCCGCTGACCCGCCTGGTGCTCGCCCCCGACTGGCCGCTGATCACCTGGACCGAGCGGGAACGGGCGCGGGGCCAGGCCTGGGGCCTGCAGACCATCGAGTCCTTCCACACCCACGGCACACCGCCGGTCGACTGACCCCGCGTCGTCCGGCGGTTCTCCGGCCGGACCGTTCGAAGCTCGGCAGTTCTCCACCTCGACAGGTCCCCACCCGGTAGTGCACAGGTCGGCAGCGAGGAGCCCGCCATGAACCGGACCACGACCACCCCCGACCCGACCGCCCGGCGGCGCGCGGTCGTCATCGCGCTGTGCTGGGCGCTGGTGCTGCTCGACGGCATCGACACCTTCGTCTACGGCTCGGTGCTGCCCGAGATGATCGGCTCCGGGCAGCTCGGGCTCACCGACGCGACCGCGGGCGAGATCGGCAGCGCCACCACCTTCGGGATGCTCGTCGGCACCGTCCTGTCCGGCACCGTCACCCGCTGGGTAGGGCGCCGCCCGGCGGTCTTCGCCTCGGTGGCGCTGTTCACCGCCGCGACCCTCGGCTCCGGGCTGGCCGGGAGCGCGGTCGCGGTCGGGTTCTGCCGGCTGCTGTGCGGTTTCGGGCTCGGTGCGCTGCTGCCGATCGCCATCGCCTACGGCATGGAGTTCTGGCCGGGGAACCGCCGGGCGCTGGCCACCGGGGTGATCATGACCGCGCACCAGGCGGGCGGGGCGCTCGCGCCGCTCATCGCGCTGGTGCTGGTCGACACCGCCGGGTGGCGCTGGGTGTTCGTCGCGGGCGCGGTGCCCGCGGTGGTGCTGTTACCGGTGGCGGTCCGGCTGCTGCCGGAGTCCCCGGCGATCCTGGCCGCCCGCGGCAGGTCGCAGGAAGCGGCCGCGGTCTCGGCCGAGCACGGCCTCGCTTCGGCCGCTCCCGTCCCGGCCGCTCCCGCCCCGGGCGCCCCCCCCCCCGGGGCGGCCCCCCCCCGGGCCCCCCCCCGGGGGCGGTTGGGCGGGGCGCGGGGGGCC
>NZ_JAIUJZ010000013.1:0-39233 GCF_020176775.1 Saccharopolyspora sp. 6M | reverse complement strand
CCCCCCCGCCCCCCCCGGGGCGGGCCCCCCGCCCGCGGGGGGGCCCGCCCCCCCCCCCGCCGCCGCGCCCCCCCCCCCCCCCCCCCCCCCCCCCCCCCCCCCCCCCCCCCCCCCGCCCCCCCCGCACCGCTGGGCGGGCCTGCGGGCGCTGTTCCGCGGCGGGCGGTGGCCGGTGACGCTGCTGTTCTGGCTCACCTCCTTCGCCGGGCTGATGCTGGTGTACGGGGTGGGGCAGTGGCTGCCGAAGATCATGGGTGACCTCGGCTACGAGACCGGTGACGCGCTGCTGTTCTCCACCGCGCTCAACGTCGGCGGCATCGGCGGCATGGTCGTGGCCGGCCGGCTCGCCGACCTGGTCGGGGCACGGCGGATCGTGGTCGCCTGGTTCGCGCTGACCGCGGTGTTCGTGCACCTGCTGGGCGTGCACCTGCCGGTGGCGGTGCTCTACGTCGTGGTGTTCTTCGCCGGGCTCCTGCTGTTCAGCGGGCAGAGCATGGTCTACGCGGCCGTCGGCACCCACCACGACGCGGGCGACCGGGACACCGCGCTGGGCTGGGTGGCCGGGATGGGGCGCTTCGGCGCGGTCTTCGGGCCGTGGCTCGGCGGTGCGCTGCTCGCCGCGGGCCGCGCCGACCTCGGTTTCACCGCGTTCGCGGTCACCGGCCTGTTCGGCGCGGCGATGATGGCGCTGGCGAGTCTGACCATCCGGTTCCGCGGTCCGCGCTCCTCGCGGCAGCGCTCCGAGGCCGGCGGTTAGACTCGGTGGACAAAATTGTTCGCAATCATCGGTACGGGGTAGGCCAGTGACGACAGCGAAGCGCGACTCCGGGCGGTCGGCGGTGGTCGACGAGATCCGGGACGCGATCACCCGCGGCGACTTCGCGCCCAACCAGCGCCTGGTGGAGGCCGAGCTCTCCGAGCAGTTCGACGCGGGTCGCGGCGCGGTCCGCAACGCGCTGGTGCAGCTGGCCACCGAAGGCCTCGTGGAACGCGTGCAGAACCGCGGCGCCCGGGTGCGCGCCGTGCCGCTCGACGAGGCCATCGAGATCACCGAGGTGCGGATGGTCGTCGAAGGCCTGTGCGCGGCACGCGCCGCCGAACGCGCCACCGACGACGACAAGGCCGAGCTGCGCGAGATCGCCGACCAGATGCGGGCCGCGGTCGCCGGCGGCGACGTGTGGGGTTACTCGGAGCTGAACAAGCGGCTGCACTCCCTGGTCCTGCGCGTCAGCGGGCAGCGCACGGCGCACGAGGTGCTCAGCAGGCTGCGCGGGCAGAACGTGCGCCACCAGTTCCGCCTCGCGCTGCACCCCGGCCGCCCCGGCGTGTCGCTGCCGCAGCACCTGGCGATCGTCGACGCCATCTGCGCGGGCGACCCGGTGGCGGCCGAGCAGGCGATGCGCGAGCACCTGCGCAGCGTCATCGACGCGCTGCCCGAAGTGGACGGGACGCGGATCAGCGCGCTCTGACCTCACCGGGCCGGTAGGTGCGGGGTTCCGCGGTCGACCGGACCAGCGCCCGGAGCGATTCCAGGCCACCGGTCAGCAGCCCGGCGGCGCGGGCCTGCACGAGGACGTTGCCGAGGGCGGTGGCCTCGACCGGCCCGGCGACGACCGGCCGGCCGGTGCGTTCGGCGGTCAACCGGCACAGCAGCTCGTTCCGCGCCCCGCCGCCGACGACGTGCACCGCGGACAGCGCGCGTCCGGTGAGGATCTCCAGCCGCGCCACGGATTCCGCGTACGCGGACGCGAGGCTCTCCAGGATGCACCGGGTGAACTCGGCGCGGTCGCGGGGAACCGGCCGGTCGTGCTCGGTCAGCCACGCGGTGATGCGCGCGGGCATGTCGCCGGGCGCGAGGAACCGCGGGTCGTCTGCGTCGAACTCGGCGACCGACCCGGCCGGCACCTCGGCGGCCGCCGCCAGCAGCGCGGGCAGGTCGACCGGCGGTCCGGTGCGTTCCCACTCGGCGACGCACTCGGTCAGCAGCCACAGGCCCATCACGTTGTGCAGGTACCGGATGCGCCCGTCGACGCCGAGCTCGTTGGTGAAGTTCGCGGCCCGGCCCGCCTCCGACAGCAGCGGGCGCTCCAGCTCGACGCCGACCAGCGACCACGTCCCGCAGGAGATGTAGGCGAACGACTCGTCCCGGGCGGGCACCGCGACCACCGCGGAGGCGGTGTCGTGCGACCCGACCGCGGTGACCGGCACGCCGGTGTCGAGCGCACCGATCCGCTCACCCGGCGACACCAGCGGCGGCAGCAGCCCGCGGTCGTGGCCGAGGCGCGCCGCCAGCGACTCCGACCACTCGGCGGTGCGCACGTCCAGCAGCCCCGTGGTGGAGGCGTTGGTGCGTTCGGCGACCTGCTCGCCGGTCAGCCAGTACGCCAGCAGGTCCGGCAGCAGCAGCATCCGCTCGGCCGCCGCCAGCAGCCCGCTGCGCCGGTCCGCGGCCAGCTGGAAGATCGTGTTGAACGGCAGGTGCTGCAACCCGTTGACCTCGTACAGCTCCGCCGGCCCGATCACCGAGTGCACGTCGGCCACGGCGGCTTTGGTGCGCTCGTCCCGGTAGTGGTGCGGCGTCCCGAGCATCCGGCCGCCGCGCAGCAGCGCGTAGTCCACCGCCCACGAGTCGATGCCGACGCTCACCGGATCCGCTTCGCGCGCCGCCAGCTCCAGGGCCGCGCACACCTGCCGGTGCAGCTCCAGCACGTTCCAGTGCAGCGACCCGCGCACCCGCACCGGCCCGTTCGGGAACCGGGCGAGCTCGCGCATCCGCAGCTCGCCCGGCCCGGCGTGCCCGAGCACGACCCGCCCGCTGGTGGCGCCGAGGTCGACGGCGGCGACGGTGCCGCTCATCGCAGGAACGCCGCGGCGACCCCGGCGTCCACCGGCACGTGCAGCCCGGTGGTGTGGCTGAGGTCGCCACCGAGCAGCGCGAACACCGCGTTCGCCACGTGCTCGGGCAGCACCTCGCGCTTGAGCAGGGTGCGCTGGGCGTAGAACTCGCCCAGGTCCTCCTCGGCGACGCCGTACACCTGGGCCCGCTGCGCGCCCCAGCCACCGGCGAAGATCCCGCTGCCGCGCACCACACCGTCCGGGTTGACGCCGTTGACGCGGACACCGTGCCCGCCGAGCTCGGCCGCCAGCAGCCGCACCTGGTGCGCCTGGTCCGCCTTGGTCGCCGAGTAGGCGATGTTGTTCGGCCCGGCGAACACCCCGTTCTTCGACACGACGTACACGACGTCGCCGCCGAGCCCCTGGTCGATCAGCACCCGCGCGGCCGCCTTGCTGACCAGGAACGAGCCCTTCGCCATCACGTCGTGCTGCAGGTCCCAGTCGGCGGCGGTGGTCTCCAGCAGCGGTTTCGACAGCGACAGGCCGGCGTTGTTGACCACCACGTCGAGCCCGCCGTACGCGAGCACCGCCGCGTCCACGGCGGCGCGCACCGCGTCCTCGTCGGTGACGTCGGCGCCGACGCCGATCGCCACGTCGGCGGACCCGAGTTCGGCCGCGGCCTCCCGGGCCTTCGCGGCGTCGAGGTCGGCGAGCACCACGGTGGCGCCGTCGCGGGCGAGGCGGGCGGCGGTGGCCTTGCCGATGCCGGAGGCCGCCCCGGTGACCAGCGCGACCTTCGTGGCGAGCGGTTTCGGCGCGGGCCGCCGCCGCAGCTTCGCCTCCTCCAGCTCCCAGTACTCGATGCGGAACTTCTCCGCCTCCTCGATGGGGGAGTAGGTGGACAGCGCCTCCGCCCCGCGCATCACGTTGATCGCGTTCACGTAGAACTCGCCCGCCACCCGGGCGGTCTGCGCGTCGGCGCCGTAGCTGAACATGCCCACGCCGGGCACGAGCACGATCGCCGGATCGGCACCGCGCATCGGCGGTGAGTCCGGGGTGGCGTGCCGCCGGTAGTAGGCCGCGTAGTCCGCGCGGTACCGCTCGTGCAGCTCCCGCAGCCGCGCCACCGATTCCTCGACGGTCGCGGTCGCGGGCAGGTCCAGCACCAGCGGCGCGACCTTGGTGCGCAGGAAGTGGTCCGGGCAGCTGGTGCCGAGCGCCGCCAGCCGCGGATGTTCCGCGCGGGACAGGAATTCCAGCACCTCGGGCCCGTCGGTGAAGCGACCCACCTGCCGCCGGTCGGTGCTGACCAGCCCGCGCAGCACGGGGGCGAGCGCCGCTGCCCTGGCCCGGCGCTCCGCGGCGGGCAGCGGTGCGTACCCGTCGAGGACCGCGCCGAACGGCTCGGGCCTGCCGTGCTCGGCGATGTGCTCGGCGGCGGTGTCGATGATCCACCGCGAGTTCCGCTCGCACTCCTCGGCGGTGCCGCCCCACGCGGTGATGCCGTGCCCGCCGAGGACGGTGCCGACGGCCCGCGGGTGGGTGCGCCGGATCTCGGCGATGTCCTCGCCGAGCTGCCAGCCGGGCCGCCGCCACGGCACCCACACCACCCGGTCGCCGAAGATCTCCTCGGTCAGCCGCGGCCCGTCGGCGGCGGTGGCGATCGCGATGCCGCTGTCCGGGTGCAGGTGGTCCACGTGGCAGGCGTCGACGAGGCCGTGCATCGCGGTGTCGATGGACGGCGCGGCACCGCCCCTGCCGTGCAGCACGTGGTCGAACGCGGCGACCATCTCGTCCTCCCGGTCCGGTCCGGGGTAGACCGCGGACAGCGCGCGCAGCCGGTCGAGCCGCAGCACCGCCAGCCCCTGCTCGGTGAGGGTGCCCAGGTCGCCGCCGGAGCCCTTCACCCACATCAGGTCCACCTCCTGCCCGGTGACGGGGTCGACGTCGCGGCCCTTGGCGGAGGTGTTGCCGCCGGCGTAGTTGGTGTTGCGCGGGTCGGCGCCCAGCCGGTTGCTGCGCGCGATCAGGTCGTGGACGGTGCGGTTCGGCATGGTCTCCTCTCCTCGGGCGGGCATCAGGCGCCCCACCCGGCCTGCGCGCCGCCGGTGCGCTGTTCGGCGAGCAGCCGCTGGTGGCCGGATTCGGCGTAGGCGCGCAGCGGGTCGGCGGGCAGCCCGCGGGCGGCGCGCCACTCGGCCAGCGCGGGCCGGACATCGGTGTGGAAGGCGTCCATCAGCACGTCGTTGGCGCCGAGCACGTCGTGCTCCTGCTGCGCCGTCGCCAGCGCCGCGCGGTCCACCAGCAGCGCGCGGGCCGTCATCTCCTGCACGTTGAGCACCGAGCGGATCTGGCCGGGGATCTTCTCCTCCACGTTGTGGCACTGGTCGAGCATGAACCGCACCGGCGAGCCCTCGTCCAGCCCGCCACCGGCGATCACCTCGTGCAGGATCCGGAACAGCTGGAACGGGTCGGCGGCACCGACGATGAGGTCGTCGTCGGCGTAGAACCGCGAGTTGAAGTCGAACGACCCGAGCTTCCCCAGCCGCAGCAGCTGCATCACGATGAACTCGATGTTGGTGCCCGGCGCGTGGTGCCCGGTGTCCAGGCAGGTGAAGGCCCGCTCGCCGAGCGCGCTGACCTGCACGAACGAGGTTCCCCAGTCGGGGACGTCGGTGTGGTAGAAGGCCGGTTCGAAGAACTTGTACTCCAGCACGAGCCGCTGGTGCTCGCCGAGCGCCGCGTAGATCTCGGCGAGCGAGTCGGCGAGCCGGTCCTGCCGGGACCGCAGCGAACCCTGTCCCGGATAGTTGGTGCCGTCGGCGAGCCAGATCTTCAGGTCGGTGGACCCGGTCTCGTGCATGATCTCGATGCAGCGCAGGTGGTGGTCGATCGCCTTGCGCCGCACCGCGGCGTCGACGTGGGTGAGGCTGCCGAACTTGTAGTCGGCGTCCTGGAACGTGTTCGAGTTGATCGTGCCCAGCCGCACCCCGAGCCCGTCCGCGTGCGCGCCGAGCGCGGCGAAGTCGTCCACCGCGTCCCACGGGACGTGCAGCGCGACGGCGGGGGCGAGGCCGGTGAGCTCGTGCACCTTGGCGGCGTCGGCGATCTTCTCCTGCGGGGTGCGCGGCGTACCGGGGGTGCCGAACACCTTGAACCGGGTTCCGGAGTTGCCGAAGGCCCAGCTCGGCAGTTCGATCGCCTGCCGCTCCAGGGTGGGGACGATCGCCTGGAACGTGGTGGTCATTGCTGTGCTCCTTCGTGCTGTGCGAGCTGGTCCGCCAGGTGGAAGACCTCGGGCAGCGCGGTGGCGTTCTGGTCCGCGCGACCGCCGTCGCCGACGAACAGGTCGGCCATGTACCGCTCCCAGCGGGCGGCGACGGGGGAGGCGGCGAGGTGGGCGTCGGAGTCGGCGACCGAGTCGGTCTCGTAGTAGCCGATCAGCAGCCCGTCGGGCCGCAGGAACAGCGAGTAGTTCCGCCGCCCGGAGGCCGCCAGTTCGCGCAGCATCTCCGGCCACACCGCGGCGTGCCTGCGCAGGTACTCGTCGATCCGGTCCGGGTCGACCTGCAGCTGGAAGCAGACGCGGGTCACGGCGCCACCACCGCCCCGCCGGTGGTCCCGGAGCCGTACCGCTCCCGCTCGATCTGCTCCAGGCTCTTGCCCTGGGTGCGCGGCGCCCAGACGGTGCCGATCAGCAGCGAGCCGAGCAGCAGCCCGAGGATGAGGGTGCCGAGCCCGCGCAGCCCGATCTGGGTGAGCAGCGCGGGGAATCCGACGCTGAGCAGTCCGACCAGCACGCGGGCGGCGAGGAACAGCACGCCCTGCGCGCTGGCCCGGTAGCGGGTCGCGAACAGCTCGCTGGCCCAGAGCCCGTAGAACGCCTGCGCCCCGATGCCGGAGGACACGCCCCAGCCGACGGCGAAGAACAGCAGGGTGGCGGTGCCCGCGGGCGCGTAGATCAGCGCGGCCCAGGCGAGCACGCCCAGCGCGGCGCCCGCGCAGTACAACCACCGCCGGCTGACCCGGTCGGCGAGCAGCATGAACCCGAAGTAGGTGGCCGCGCTGGTGCAGCCCCACACCAGCACCTGCAGCAGGTACTGCTCGGTGGCGGAGGTGAGCCCGACGGCCTCGTACATCCGCGGCTGGAAGATCCCGGCCTGCCCGGCGACCCCGTTCCAGAGCGCGTACACGCCGAACAGGAACAGCATCGCCAGCAGGTTCGTCCGCCGGGTGAACAGGCCGCGCAGGCTGCCGGCGAAGGTGACCTGCCCGGATTCGGCGGTGCGGTTGCGCCACACCGTCGATTCGGCGAGGCCGCGCCGCACCCACCAGGTGACCGCGGCGACGACGAACAGGTGCAGGAAGATCAACCGGCTGCCGAGCAGCCCGAGCGGGGCGACGACGACGGCGAACAGGTAGCCGAGCGTCGGCCCGATCGACCAGGCGAGCTGCGCGGCGCCGACGTGCGCGGCCCGCCGGTCGGGCGGCGCCTCCTCGGCGATGTAGGTCCAGGAGGCGGTGACCCCGGCGCCGACGGCGATGCCAGTGAGCACGAACGCGGTCAGCAGCATCCCGAACGAGGTGGCGAACACCGCGATCAGCACGCCGAGCATGTAGAGCAGCAGGTCGTAGGTGTAGATGAACTTCCGCCCGTAGCGGTCGCACAGCGGTCCGCCGATGGCGGCACCGGCGGCGGCGCCGAAGGCGTTCGCGCTGAGCGCGGCGAGCAGCCCGACGGCCAGGTCGTCCAGCCCGAACCGGTCCTGCCAGAGCCCGAGGCTGGTGGCGATCGCGATGATCGAACCGGCTTCGATGTAGTTCGACATGGCCACGGCGATGGTCGCGCGCCAGCCGGTCGTGGTCTTGCTACCGAATCGGACCCCCATCGGTCCTCCTGTCCATCGGCGGTGATGCGCAGGTTCGGGGCACGCGGCACCCGGTGGTAAAACGTTTCAATCGATGGCCTGCACGATAGGAGGAGGTGTGGAGCCGGGGCAAGGCCCGTCCGGGTGCCGGTCGATCGGCCGTAGCGTCGCGATCAGTCGCCCGGCACGCGTTCAGCCGCGTCCTGTTCGATCAGCGGACTGGTCCAGTCGGGTGCAGGCCGACGCCCGCGTGCCTGTGTAACGTTTCAACATACCGTGGTGGCAAGCACCGATCAGCCGTCCGCGACGAGCCGATCCCTGGCTCCCGCGAACAGCGCGGCGCACGCCTGGACCAGTTCCTCCGGCCGCCGGGTCCGCCCGCTCAGCAGCCAGTCGACCAGCAGGTGGTTGACCGCGCCGACGAGCGCGATCGTCGTCAGCCGCCGCTGCGTGCCCGGTTCGACGTCGCTCAGCCACCTCTCGCCCAGCAGCTCGGCGAACTCGGTGAGCACCGCGTGCCGCCGCGCCTCCAGCGCCGCCGACACCCCGACCACTTCCACCAGCACGATCCGCGCGCGTCGCTGGTCGGCCACCAGGAACCCGACGAAGGCGTCCAGCCCGCGCGGCACCATGTCGGCGGAGCCCTCGTGCCCGGCCACCGCGGCCAGCGTCGTGCCGCGCAGCCCGTCGACGAGCTTGTCGTACACGGCGGTGAGCGCGGCCTCCCGGTCGCGGAAGGACTCGTAGAAGTACCGCTCGGTGAGCCCGGCGTGCGCGCACAGCTGCTTGACCGAGGTCGCCTGGTAGCCGCGGTCGCCGAACAGCTCCTGGGCGGCGTCGAGCAGGGCGGCGCGCCGCTGCCGCGCGCGCTCGGCCGGGTCGAGACCGGCGTAGCGGCGGCCGCCCGGGTTCGGCTGGTTCGCCATCGCGCCCCTTTCGCGGCGAGGAGGACGTCCGCTACCTTATCGATCTGACACGACGTCGTGTCAGATCGGACTGCGAGGTGAGGACGTGCGGAGGACACCGGCCGGGATGATCATCGCGGTCACCGGCGGCGCCCGCGGCATCGGGCGCGAGATCGCGCGGACGCTGGCCGCGGCCGGCGCCCGCGTCGCCATCGGGGACCGCGACCTGGCGGCCGCCGAACGCACCGCCGCCGAACTGCCCGGCGAACTCGCCGCGTTCCCCGCCGACGTCACCGACACCGGCTCGTTCGCGGCCTTCCTGGACGCGGTCGCCGACCGGTGGGGGCCGATCGATGTGCTCGTGAACAACGCGGGCGTGATGTGGGTCGGCCCCTTCGACGAGGAACCGGAGAGCGCCGTGCGCCGCCAGCTGGAGGTGAACGTGCACGGCGTCATCCGCGGCGTCCGGCTCGCCGCCCCGCGGATGCGCGAGCGCGGGCGCGGCCAGATCGTCACCATCGCCTCCGGCGCCTCCAAGTTCGCGCCACCGGGCGAAGCGACCTACGCCGCGACCAAGCACGCCGTGCACGGCTACCTGGACGCGGTGCGCGCCGAGCTGCACGGCACCGGCGTGCGCCTCTCGCTCGTGCTGCCCGGCGTCGTCGACACCGAACTCGCCGCGGGCACCGCCACCGGCCCGGTGCGCAGGCTCGCTCCCGCCGAAGTCGGCCGGGCCGTGCTCCGCATCGTCCGGCGGCCCCGGTTCGAGCTCAGCGTGCCCCGCCGGCTGGGCTTCGCGACCTGGCTCGCCCGCGTCCTGCCCGACCCCGCCCGCTACCGGCTGCAACGCGTCCTGGTGCCGAACCAGGTCGCCGCGGTCGCCGGCGGCACCACCCGCAGCGCGTACGAGGACCGCGCGCTCACCGGAACCGACGAGGAGACCCGATGACGGCGACCGCCACGCCCACCGTCCGCCCGATCCCCGAGTTCGAGGGGGTGCACGACGTCTGGCCCCGCGGCGACCGCCTGGAAGCGGTGCGCGAGGCGGCCGCCCGTTACCGGGATCGCTTCCTCGCCCAGGGCACGATCCGGGCGATCCGCAGCATCGACATCGCCGCCGCCCCGTACCCGTCGCGGTACGCGTTCCAGGGCTACAACCTGTCCCTCAACCCGATGATCTCCATCATCAACCGGATGTTCGTGATCCAGTTCGAGGGCTTCGACGGGGAGCTCAAGACCCTGGTGTGGGAGCCGACGGTGGCGGCCGGCTCGGCCGAGGCGCCGTTCTACGCGAAGTTGCAGCGGCTCGCGGGCGACTTCCTCGCCGACAAGGTCTTCGCCAAGTACTACAACGACCCCGACGAGGTGCTGCCGCGGCTGGGGCTGCGCAACTCCGACGTGGACTACGTCAGCTTCGACCACCTGCACGTCCAGGACGTGCGCATGATCATGGGCAGCGAGCGGGTCATCCCCGGTGAGCGGGAGCCCCGCGCGCCGCTGTTCCCCGGCGCGAAGCTGCTGGTGCACCGCAAGGAACTCGCCACCCTCGAATCCCCGCACCCCATGCAGTGGGCGTGGTACGTCGACGGCGCCATGGACGGCGTGCCCGCCGAACGCCTCGAAGTGCTCGACGGCGACGTGGAGCTCGGCGTCGGCGTCAGCCTGCTGTGGACGCCCGGGCACACCGACGGCAACCACTCGCTGGTGGTCAACACGCCCGACGGGGTATGGGTGTCCTCCGAGAACGGGATGGCCGCCGACAGCTGGCAGCCCGAGCTCTCCAAGATCCCGGGGGTGAAGCAGCAGGCCCGGTTCTTCAACCGGGAAGTGGTGCTCAACGCCAACACGCTGGAGGACTCGTTGGACCAGTACGACTCGATGGTCAAGGAGAAGACCATGGCCTCCCGGTCGTCCCGCGACGCGCGCTGGCTGCAGATCGTCCCGTCCTCGGAGTGCGCCGACTGGAAGCGGCAGTGGCCGGTGGTGCCCACCTTCACCCACGGCGGGCTGGACTACGGGGAGATCTCCACGCGGCGGGCCTGAGCGGTCGCTCCCGGCCTCCGCCGCCCGTGCTGCCCTGCCGGGGCGGCGGAACCTCGCAGCCGGTCCGGGAACCTGCCCGGCGTCGTGTCGTTCGTCCTGCCGGCGGCGACAACCGCTGAGGGTTCCGCCACCCGACCACCAGCGACACGAGTGGGAAGGCGGGCGGTGAGGTTCCGCCACCCGAATCCCGAGCATCGGGAGCGGAGGCGTCACCCGGCCTGGGTGTTGTCCTTCTGGCTGCCCCAGCCGTGCCAGCGGTCGATCTCGACCACGGCGGTGACCCGGGAGCGCTCCCGGTCGGGGTAGGGGCTGCCGAGGTAGTGCTGGGCGAGCCGGTCGATGTCCACCAGACCGGGGTCGTCGCGCAGCTCGGTGACCCGGCCGATCAGGGTGACGTGCGTGTACCAGTCCGCGGCGTCGAGCACCGTCAGCGAGACCCGCGGGTCCCGGCGGAGGTGGCCGAGCCGTTTGCGCCCCTCGTCCATGTTCACCAGCACCACGCCGTCGTCCCACAGGTACCAGGTGGCGGCGGAGACGGGCTGCCCGTCGGAGCGCAGGGTGGTGATCGTCGACGGGTTCGGCTTGCGCAGCAAGGCGATCGTGTCGTCGGGGAGCGGTGGCGTGGACATGCGGGTCCTCCCTGTTCCGTCGGTCGGTGCGGCCCCCGCCAACCTACCGGCGCGGCCCCCCCGCCGCCCGGACCGCCGGCGGTCCACTGTGGAGCGATCATCGCCGCCGCACCGTTCGGGGCGGCGGCGATCGTCGCCGCGCTAGCCGATCGGGCAGGTGTCCCGGTACTCGGCGATCTCCGGTCCGCTCGGTGGCGGGCAGAGGAACCGCTCGTAGCGCGTGTCCTCGTCGAGGAAGCGCTTGAGCCAGGCGATGCCCGTCTTCGCGATCGTGGTGTTCGCGGTGTTCGCGGTGTTCGGCGCGAGGTGCCCGGCCCCGGCCAGTTCGAGGTAGGCCTTGTCCGGTTCACCGGGCAGGCTCTCGTAGAACGGTTCCGCGTGCGAGCGGACCGGCGCCACCGAGTCCCGCTCCGCGCCGATGATCAGCGTCGGGGTCCGCACGCCGGACCAGTCCTTCCTGGTGTGCCACGGGGTGAGCGGGATCGCGGCCCGCAGGTCCGGGTCGGCGACGACGGCCTCCAGCGAGCCGCCGCCGCCCATCGAGTGGCCGACGACGCCGAGGCGGTCGGCGTCCGCGCGGCCCCGCACGGCCGAGTCCGCGGTCAGGTGGTCGAGCGCGGCGAGCAGCTGGCGCCCGCGCGAATCCGGCTGGTCGGTGGGCGTGAGGGTGTCGATGGTGAACACCACGAAGCCCTGCGAGGCAAGCCGCGGCCCGTACCAGGCCATCGAGGACTGGTCGCCGGTGTAGCCGGGGGAGACGGCCACGGCGCCGAAGGTGCCTTTGGAGGTGTCGGTCGGGTAGTAGATCGTGCCGCCGCCGAAGCCGTCGACGGCGCCGCGCGGCACCACGTCCCGCGCGATGTCGAACGGGCCCAGCGGCGCCGCCAGGCTCTCGTCGGTCGGGTCGGGTCCGCGCTGGAAGGAGTCGTCCGCGGCTCGGGCCACCGGTGACCCGCCCGCCAGCAGGCCGAGCATCGCCGCCAGGGCGATCAGCGTCCGGCGGCCGCGGTGCGTCGGGGGAGGCGTTGCGGTCATGAACCACGCCTTTCTCGGAGCGGATCGGGGTCGCGGGCACCCGGGAGGGGCGTGCCCGATTGATCACCTTCGGAGGATCTTGCCGGATTCGCGTGGCGTCAAGAAAACGTTTTCACCCTCCGGATCTCGCTTTCCCGTGGCTGACATCGATGTCCAAGGTGAATCGAGAAAGCGTTGACATCGATGACAACGAGGCGGTTTCGTGTCCCCAGCCGGCGACGAGGCCGGCGCTCAGCGGCAGAAGGAGCGTGCCGAGGTGGACTTCGCAGCGACCGAAGCGGTCGTCGGCATCGACGTGGGCAGCACCGAGATCAAGGTGCTGGTCGCCGATCGGGCCGGCGTCGTGCTGAGTCTCCGGCGCACCCCGACGCAGTGGCACCGCACCGCGGACGGGCACAGCGAACTGCCCGCCGGCCTGCTGCTGGACCGGGTGCTGTCCGCGATGACCGACGCGGTGCAGGTGGCCGAGCGCTCCGCCGGAGCGCTGCGCGTCGTCTCCGCCGCGATCACCGGGATGGCCGAGTCCGGGGTGCTGCTCGACCGCGGCGGCGAGCCGATGCACCCGGTGATCGCCTGGTTCGACCAGCGCGGCGGCGCCGAACTCGCCGCGCTGCCCGCGGACCTGGCCCGCGAGTTCAGCGCGCACACCGGGCTGCCGCTGAGCCCGCTGTGCTCGTTCGCGAAGCTCGGCTGGCTCGTCGGGCGCGGACTTCCGCCGCAGCGGGCCGGAACCTGGCTCAACGTCCCCGAATTCGTCGCGCACGCGCTCGGCGGGCGACCCGTCACCGAGCCGTCGCTGGCCTCCCGCACCGGCCTGCTGGACCAGGCGACCGAGCGGCCGTGGGACCCGGCGCTGGAACACCTGGCGCTGCCCGCCGCGGTGCTGCCGCCGCTCACCACCGCCGGAACGCCGATCGGCACCGTCGATCACCCCGGCGTGCCGGACGCGGTGCGCGGCGCGGTGCTCACCGTCGCCGGGCACGACCACCCGGTCGCCTCGGTCGCCAGCGGCGTGTGGCACGGCGAGCACCTGTTCGACTCCTGCGGCACCTCCGAGGCGCTGCTGCGGGTGGCCTCCGCGCCGCTGCGCCACGAGCAGCGGCGGCGGCTCACCGCGCAGGGCGTCGCGCAGGGCCTGCACGTGCTGCCCGGCCGCCGCCTGCTGCTCGGCGGCACCCGGGGCGGGCTGCTGCTCGACCAGGTCCTCGCGCTGCTGGGCCGCAAGGACCAACCCGCCAGGGCCGAACTCGACCGCGACTGGCTCGCCCGCGGCCCCGAACCCGGTTCGGTGCGGATCTCCGGCGCGCACGCCCGCAGCGAGCACGTCGACGTGCGCCTCGGCGGGGACGACGCCACCCCGCTGGACGTCTGGTCCGCCGCCCTCGCCCACGCCATGGCCGAGACCGACGCGGTCATCGCGCTGATGGCCGCCGAAGCCGGACCGCACGAACACGTCACCGCCGCCGGCGGCTGGACCCGGATGGGCAGCTTCCGCGCGGTGAAGGAACGCAGCCTCCCGGCGGTCCGCTACGCGCGGATCGACCAGCCCAGCGCCTACGGCGCCGCCATCTTCGCCGCCCGCGCCGCCGCGCACGGCGACGGCGATACCGCGCTGTCCGCAGTGGACATCGCGCGTCGGTTCACCGAGCACACCCTCGACCCCATCGGAGCAGAACTATGACCGCGGCACTCGCCGACATCGCCCAGTCCGACGGCACCTTCGCCATCGTCGCCCTCGACCAGCGCAACACCCTGCGCCGCATGTTCACCGCGGCGGGCCAGCCCATCGACGACGACCTGCTGCGCGCGTTCAAGGGCGACGTCATCGGCGGCCTCTCGCCCAGCGCCAGCGGGCTGCTCGTCGACCCCGACTTCGGCGTCCCGGCCGCCATCGCCGACGGCAACCTCGCCCCCGGCGCCGGACTCGCGGTCGCCGCCGAACCGTCCGATCGCGGCAAGTTCGGCGACGAACCGCTCACCCGGCGCGAACCCGCGCAGGACGCCCGCTGGGTGCGTGACATGGGCGGGCACGCGGTGAAGTTCTTCGTGCAGCTGCGCGCCGACCGGGACCCCGAGCTCGGCGGCCGCGACGTCTCCGCGGAGGCACTGGCCGCCGCCGCCGAGGTCGTGGCGGACTGCCGCACCGCGGGCGTGCCCTCGGTGGTCGAGAACCTCATATATCCGCTGCCCGGGGAAGGCGAACTGACCCCGGACGCGCGCGCCGACGCGATCATCGAATCCGCCCGCGCCCTCGACGAGCTCAAGCCCGACCTGCTCAAGCTGGAGTACCCCGGCTCGGCCGAAGCCTGCCGCCGGATCGCCGAGGCCGTCAGCGTGCCGTGGGTCGTGCTCTCGGCGGGGGTCGGCTTCGACGAGTTCAAGGACGTGCTGCGGATCTCCTGCGACGAAGGCGGTGCCTCCGGCTTCATCGCCGGCCGCGCGTTCTGGAAGGACGCCGTGCTGCTCGACCAGCCCGACCGGCGGCCGTTCCTCGCCGACACCGCGCGGCGCAGGCTCGACGAGTGCGTCGCCGCGATCCAGGGCCGCGCCACCCCGCACGCCGCAGTCTGACGTCCCCCGGTGGCCGTCCCGCCCGGGCGGCCACCGCTCTTTCCCGGCAGCGTCGCCGGAGAAACGAGGTACGACCGTGACCACCACGTCATCCGTCCCCGCCCCCGCCCGTTCGCCCGCGGCGGCCGTCACCGGAGCCGCGGTCGTCGCGGCGCTCGGCGGACTGCTGTTCGGCTACGACACCGGTGTCATCTCGGCCGCCCTGCTCTACATCGCCCCGCAGTTCGCGCTCTCCGAGCTGTGGCAGCAGGTCGTGGTGGCCTCGCTGCTGGTCGGCGCGATCGTCGGCGTCGGGCTCGGCGGCATCATCGCCGACGCGCTGGGCCGCAGGCGCACCCTGTCGATCACCAGCATCGTCTTCACCGCCGGTGCGGTGATCTCCGCTGTGGCGCCGGACCTGGCGACCTTGCTGGGTTCGCGGCTGCTGCTCGGCTTCGCGATCGGCACCGCCTCGCTGTCGGTGCCCGCCTACATCGCCGAGATCGCCCCGCCGGAGAAGCGCGGCAGCCTGGTCTCGATCAACCAGATCATGATCAGCTCCGGCATCCTGCTGTCCTACGTGTCCGGTTTCCTGCTCGCCGAAGCGGGCGCGTGGCGCTGGATGCTCGGCCTGGCGGGCATCCCGTCGTTGCTGATGTTCTTCGGCCTGTTCGGGCTGCCGGAGAGCCCGCGGTGGCTCGTCGCGCGCGGCCGGACCGACGAGGCCCGGGCCGTGCTGCGGCGCATCGTCGGCGCCGACCGCGTCGAGGCGGAGCTGAGCACGCTGTCCGGCGCGGTCACCGCCGAGGACTCGGTGACCTACCGGGACGTGCTCAAGCCCGCGATGCGCCCGGCGATCTACCTCGGCATCGGGGTGGCGGCGGTGAACCAGCTCGTCGGCGTCAACGCCATCACCTACTACGCGCCGACGCTGCTGACCAAGGCCGGGTTCGGGGCGTCCGCGGCGATCCTGTCCTCGGTGGGCATCGGCGTGGCGAACGTGGTGTTCACCCTCGTCGGGCTGCTGCTGGTGGACCGGATCGGGCGGCGGCCGCTGCTGCTGGTCGGCCTCGGCGGCGTGGTGGCCTCGCTGGTCGGCATCGGGCTGCTGTACGCGGTCACCGACCTCAGCGGTGGCTGGGGCGTCGTGCTGGTCGCCCTGCTGATCACCTACGAGGCGATGTTCTCGGCGAGCATCGGGCTGGCGATGTGGCTGATCAACAGCGAGATCTTCCCGACCGCGCTGCGCGGGAAGGCGGGCAGCTTCGGGATGTTCACGCACTGGGGCCTGAACCTGATCATCTCGCTGACGGTGCTCAGCGCGTTCGAGGCGTTCACGCCCAGCGGGTTGTTCTGGCTCTACGCGGTGTTCGGCCTGATCGGCTTCTGGTACCTGAAGAAGTACCTGCCGGAGACCCGCGGCCGCACCCTGGAAGAGGTCGAGGCCGTGCTGCGGGCCAGGGCGCGGCGATGAGCCCGCTCGCCCTGTTCGTCTGCGGCGCCCCGGCGAGCGGCAAGAGCACGCTCGCCGGGGTGCCCCCCGGCCGGTGGGGCGCGGCGCTGCTGGACCTGGACGTGCTGACCGGGCCGCTGACCGCCCTGCTCGGCGAGATCAGCGGCAGCGTCACCCCCGACAGCCCGTGGATGCGGGAGCACGCCCGCGCCGCCCGCTACGAATCGCTGCTGGGGACCGCGCTGGACACGGTGCGCACCGGCACGTCGGCGGTGCTCGTCGCCCCGTTCACCGCCGAACGCACCGACCCGGCCGCGTGGGAGGCGGTCGCCGACCGGTTCCGCGCCGCCGGTGCCGAACCCGTGCTGGTGTGGGTCGACTGCCCGCCCGAGGTGGCGCTGCGGCGGATGCGCGCACGCGCCGCCGCCCGGGACGCGGCCAAGCTCGCCGACCCCGCGCAGGTCCGGGCCGCGCGCGCGGACCCGCCGCGCACGCCCCACGTTAGAGTGGACGCGACCCGGCCGATCGCGGCGCAGCTCACCGAGCTGGACCGCGGCCTGACGGAAAGGAACTCGGCGTGCCAGCAGGCGACGTCACGCTCTACGACGTGGCCACCGCGGCCGGAGTGAGCCCCAAGACCGTCTCCCGCGTGATCAACGGCGCGGCCGGGGTCTCGGCGAGCACCCGCGATCAGGTGCAGGCCGTCATCGAAGAGCTGAACTACCGCCCCAACTTCCACGCCCGCTCGCTGCGCGTCGGCCGGGACGAGGCGATCGGCGTGGTGCTGGAATCCCTCTCCGACCCGTTCTTCGCCGAGATGGCCAGCGTCATCGAGCGGTGCGCGCTGGAACGCGGGCACGCGGTGCTCGTCTCCAGCGTCGGCGGCGACCCGGACCGGGAGCACGCGCTGGTGGAGAGCCTGCTGCAGCGCCAGGTCTCCGGGCTGATCATGGTGCCGGTGAGCCGCGACCAGAGCTACCTGCGCGCCGTCGCCGGCACCACGCCGGTCGTGTTCGCCGCCCGCGCCCCGCGACCGGCGGCCGGGCTGGGCACCACGGTGCTCGGCGACGACTTCGGTGCCGCCGAGGCCGCCACCCGGCACCTGCTGCACTCCGGGCACACCCGGATCGCGCTCATCGGCGACCGGCCCGACGTCTACACCACCGGTGAACGCATCCGCGGTTACCGCAGCGCGATGGAGAGCTCCCGCGTCGGCGTGGACGAGACCCTGGTCAAGACCGGCCTGTCCAGCGCCGCCGAAGCGCGCAGCGCGCTGGACGAGCTGCTGCGCTCCGCCGCACCGCCGACCGCGGTGCTGTCCTCCAACGCCCGCTGCTCGCTGGGCGTGGTGCCCGCGCTGCACGCGCGCGGGCGCACCGACATCGCGTTCATCAGCTTCGGCGACTTCCCGATGGCCGATTCGCTGTACCCGGCGGTGTCCGTCGTGGACCAGTCGCCGGAGGTCGTCGCCCGCACCGCCACCGAGGAGCTGTTCAAGCAGCTCGACGGCACCGCGGGCACCGGCGCCACGCTGACCCTCCCGCTGCGGCTGACCGCCCGCGGCTCCGGCGAGATCCCGCTCTCGGCGGTGGGGCGGTAGTCGGGCCGGGTGACGGCGCGGTGCGGTCGAGCCTCGTCGTCCGGTTGCCCGTCCTTCGCCGCCGTCACGGAGGTGATCGGTCGGGGGAGGCGACCGTCGATCAGGACAGCAATTTGCTGTTCCGGATGCGCGGGCGGATCGCCAGCAACGCCCCGCTCGCATCCATGTGCACGAGGCCGGTCTTCCCCCACTCGATGTGGGCCTTCTTCGCGTTGCGACGCCAGGCCGCCAGCGCGGCCGGGATGCCCGCCTCGTGGTCGTCGATGAGCCCGTCGCTCAAGCGCTGGTACTGATCGGCGAGCAGCGCCGAGTACACCTCCACCCGTTCACCGTTGAGCCGGAACACCTGATCCGTTCCCACGAACGGCATGCCGCCAAGCGTGATGCGGGCATCGCCCTGCATCCCGGGAACCGCGGCGGAGGCGGTCGTTCCGAGCCGCGTGCGCTGGCGTTCGGTCAGCAGGTCTCGGGCCGCCGCCCGGTTGCCCGCGAAGGTGAGCAGGGATGCTGCACTGGTCCGGAGCAGGAGGCGAGCGAGCCAATCGTGCCGGTCGTCCCGAACCGCGAACCCCTGTCGCTGGGTTCGTTCGCCGTTCACGGTCGTGGTGATCAAGGGGAGGATGGCGTCGTCCTCCGCGGGGACGGACGGGTCCGGAACCGTGAGCACGCCGTTGCCTTCGGCGGCCAGCAGCCGGATTCCGATGCCGTCGCGGCGCAGCCAAGTGGCGGTCATCAGACCGGGGAAGGGGGCTCCGCGCAGATCGGATTCGCCGAGGACCAGGCCGTGCACGCGGCGGGCGGACTGCGCGAGGGCGGTCGGCGTGGGATCGGTCTTGTTGTGCGACCCCCGGGCATCGATGGCGATGACGCGGACCGGCGCACCGGGTTTGCGCCCGACCAGCAGGTGGTTCGGCCTCGTCGCGCTCGTGCCCGCGGCCGGTCTGTCGGTGCCCGAACCGCAGAACGCCGTCAACACCAGTTCGGAGTCGAGGGCGTCGAACCGGTATCCGGGGAACTGCTCCCGCAAGATCTGCTGGGCGGCCGCCAGGCCGAACGCGGTCCCGAGGTCGCGAGCTTGAGCCCCCTTCCGGTGGTAGTTCAGGTCGTTTCCGTTGCTGCTCAGCTGCATCTCGTCCTGCGCCGTCGAATCGAGCGCCGTGACGTAGCGGAGGCAGTCCCAGTGTTGCGCCACCGCGCGAGCGGAGCCCTGCCCGGCGAGCGCGACGGTTCGGGCGAACGTGTGCAGCACTTGCCAGGGCGTGAGCTCCACGTGGTGGCCGTGCTGCACCGGGACGAGTGTCCTCGGCCGGGCGTGCGGTGCGCGGCCCTTCTTGATGAGGTCTTGATCGAGCTTGCTGGCGCGATTGCTCGCCCGGTTGCTGAGGGACGACGTCGACTCGAGCATGACGTCCGCTTTCCGGCCTAGTTTCTTGAGCGCGACGTGTGCCTTCACGCACCCTCCACAACATCGTGATCAGCAGGACCGCACCCAACTCACCACACCGCCCGCCCCGTTGTCGGCGTCCGTTCGGTTGACGTTCGGAGCAATGGTTTCCGCAGGTGAGCGGTCCTCCGATCGGCGCAGGGTTGCTGCATCCGGGACGGTCGCGGCACGCCGCGGTAGCGCACCGCGAGGGGCCGGTGCGCCGGAAGCAGGACGGTGGTTCAGCCGCCGAGGTGGGGGAGGACGAGTTCGCGGTAGCGGGCGGTCATGGTGGCGAGGACGTGGTCGCCGGGGGTGGCCCAGACGTCGGCGTTGAAGATCTCCACCTCGACGTCGCCGGAGTAGCCGGTGGCGGCGACGAGCCGGGTGAGCTCCGCGAAGTCGATCACGCCGTCGCCCATCATGCCGCGGGACAGCAGCGGATCCGGCGCGATCGGGAGCAGGAAGTCGCACACCTGGTAGGCGGCGATGCGGCCTTCGCGCCCGGCGCGGGCGATGCTCACCGCCAGCCGCGGGTCCCAGAACACGTGGAAGCAGTCCACCACGACGGCGACCGCGTCCGCCGGGTGCGGTGCCGCCAGGTCCAGCGCCTGCTCCAGGGTGGAGAGCACGGCCCGGTCGGCGGCGTACATCGGGTGCAGCGCCTCCAGCGCCAGCCGCACCCCGTGCTCGCGGGCGACCGGGACCAGCTCGGCGATCCGGTCCGCGACCCGCGCCCGCGCGTCCGCGAGCCCGCGTTCCCCGGCCGGGACTCCGCCGACCACGACGACCAGCACGTCGGTGCCGAGCGCGGCGGCCTCGGCGATCGCGGCCCGGTTGTCGGCCAGCGCCGCGCGCGCCCCGGCCGGGTCTGCGGCGGTGAGGAAACCGCCTCGGCACAGGCTGGAGACCCGCAAACCCGCGTCCCGCACGACCTTCGCGGCGCTCGCCACTCCCACTTCGGCGACGCGGTCGCGCCACAGCCCCACGGCGGGCAGTCCGGCGCGGGCCGCGCCGTCCACCGCCTCGCGCAGCGTCCACCGCTTCGTCGTCGCCGTGTTCAGCGACAGCCGGGACGGCTCGGTCACGCCACCACCCCGCTCACCAGCAGGAAGGACCGCATCCGCGCGGCCGCCAGGTCCGGGTCGGCCAGCAGGCCCGCCCGGTCGGCGAGCCGGAACACCTCCGCCAGGTGCGGGACCGAGCGGCCCGCGTGCAGCCCGCCGGCCATCGCGAAGCCCGGCTGGTGCCCGTTGAGCCAGGACAGGAACGCGATCCCGGTCTTGTAGTGGAACGTCGGACGCTCGAACACCGCGCGCGCCAACGGTTCCGTGCCGTCCAGGATGGACCTCGCGGTGCTCGGGTCGTCCCGGTCGAGGGCTTGGATCGCGGCCGAGGCGGCCGGGTGGATCGCCGCGAAGATCCCCAGCAGCGCGTCCGAATGCCCGGTGTCGTCGCCGACGACGAGCCCCGAGTAGTGGAAGTCGTCCCCGGTGTAGAGGCGCACCCCCGGCGGCAGCGCCCGGCGCAGCGCGACCTCGTGCTCGGCGTCGAGCAGCGAGACCTTCACCCCGTCCACCTTCTCCGGCCGCTCCCGGACGATCCGCAGGAACGCCTCGGTCGCCGCCGCCACGTCCGAGCCGCCCCAGTACCCGGCCAGCAGCGGATCGAACATCGGTCCCAGCCAGTGCAGGATCACCGGCGCGTCGGCTTCGGCCAGCAGCGTGCCGTAGACCTCGGCGTAGTCGTCGGCCGAGCGCGCCACCGCGGCCAGCGCGCGGGAGGCCATCACGATCGCCACGGCACCGCTGCCCGTCACGAGCGCCAGCTGCTCCCGGTAGGCGCGCAGCACCACGTCGAGCCCGGCCCGCCCGGACGGCAGCACGGTGAGGTCGAGCTGGTCGGTGCCGGCGCCGGCCGCGATCGCACCGCCGCAGGACCGCGCCTCCGCCGTGGACCGGCGCACCAGTTCGGCCGCCTGCGCCCAGCCGACGCCCGCGCCGCGCTGCGCGGTGTCCATCGCCTCGGCGACCCCGAGCCCGCTCGCCCAGATCCGGTGCCGGGCCGCCAGCGTCGCCTCCCAGTCGACGTCGGCGGGGGCGCCGGGCACGTTCTCGCCCAGCACCCGAGGTACCACGTGCGCGGCCGCGTACGCGACGCGGGAGCGCAGCGGGCCGTCCGGTCTCGGCCAGTCCCGCGGCGCGCCGAGCTCGTGCTCGACCAGTCGTCCGTCCGCGGTCGGCAGCGCCAGCGCGGTCACAGGACCACCTCGTCGAGCTCGACGCGGCGGCCTTCGCGGGAGGACGCCAACCCGGCCTCGGCGAGCCGCAACCCGCGCACCCCGGCCAGGAAGTCGTACGGGTGCTCGCCGTCGTCGTGCAGGTGGCGGACGAACTGCTCCCACTGCGCCCGGAAACCGTTGGTGGGCCGGCCGTCGTCGGGCACCTCCGGCCACTGCTCGCGGAACGGCGTCGCCTCCACCAGGTCCGGGTTCCACACCGGGGCGGGGGTGTGCGCGCGGTGCTGCGCGCGGCAGCGGTGCAGCCCGGCGACCGCGCTGCCGTGCGTGCCGTCGACGTGGAACTCGACCAGCTCGTCGCGGTGCACCCGCGTCGCCCACGAGGAGTTCAGCTGCGCCACGACACCACCGGTGAGTTCGAAGGTGGCGTAGGCGGCGTCGTCGGCGGTAGCGGCGTAGCCGCGTCCCTGCTCGTCCCAGCGCCGCGGGATGTGCGTGACGACCCGGGCGGTGACCGCCTCGACCCGGCCGAACAGGTTCTCCAGCAGGTAGTTCCAGTGCGGGAACATGTCGGTGGTGATGCCGCCGCCGTCCTCGGCGCGGTAGTTCCAGCTCGGCCGTTGCGCCGGGCGCAGGTCGCCCTCGAACACCCAGTAGCCGAACTCGCCGCGCACGGACAGGATCCGCCCGAAGAACCCGGATTCCACCAGCCGCCGCAGCTTCAGCAGGCCCGGCAGGTAGAGCTTGTCGTGCACCACTCCGGCGCGGATGCCCGCGTCGCGCGCCGCGCGGGCGAGCCGCAGCGCGCCGGGGACGTCCGCGGCGATGGGCTTCTCGGTGTAGACGTGCTTGCCGGCGGCGATCGCCCTGGTGATGGCCGCTTCGCGCGCGGAGGTGACCTGCGCGTCGAAGTAGAGCCGGTCGTCGTCCTCGGACAGCGCGGTGTCCAGATCCGTCGTCCAGCGGTCCAGGTCGTGGCGCGCGGCGAGCTCGGCGAGCTTCGCCGGATCGCGGCCGACGAGGATCGGGTCGAGCCGCACCCGGGTGCCGTCGGAGAGCGGCACCCCGCCTTGCTCTCGGAGGTCGAGGATCGACCGGACCAGGTGCTGCCGGTATCCCATCCTGCCGGTGACGCCGTTCATCACGACGCCCAGCCTTCGCTCGGTCATGCGGTACCGCCCCTCTGGAAAGCGCTTACCGGAACGGTAAGCGCAACAGGGGGTCCGGAACAAGACACATTGGAAAGCGCTTCCCGTGGCTGCCCGCCGACTGCCCCGGGCGGGCGGGCCACGGCGCTCCCGGCCCGATGGTCCGCGCGGTCGCCGGTGTCGCCGATGCCGCAGGTGGGCCACCGCCTGGTTCGCGGGACCGGACGAACGGGACACCCGTCCGACGCGCCCGGCCCGAGGGTCCGCCCGGTCGCCGCACGGACCACGGGCGAGCGGCCGGTCTGTCAGATGGCGCCGGGCGGATCCGTCGCGCGCCTGGCGCGGGTGCGCGGACCACGAACGGCGTCCGCTCGTCGTGGGTGCGCGGGCCGCTCGCCAGGCCGGGCCAACGGGCGCTCACCCGGCGTGGGCGCTCAAGTGGCTGCCCTCCACCGGGGAGGCGGGTGCGCCTCGGCGGCCGGTCAGCGCCCGGGAGTGCTCTCGCGGAGCACGACCTCGCCGCGCACCTTGCGGCGGCGGGCCTTCTCCGCGTCCTCGCCCAGCACCAGGTCCAGCGCCATCCGGCCCATCTCCGCCAGCGGCAGCCGGACCGTGGTCAACCCGGGGGTGACGTCGCGCAACGTCGAGATGTCGTCGAACCCGGCCACCGCGACGTCCTGCGGCACCCGCACGCCGCGCTCCCGGCAGGCCGCCATCGCGCCCAGCGCCATCAGGTCGTTGATCGCGAACACGACGTCGACGTCCGGGTGCTCGTCCAGCACCCGGTGCATCGCCCGGGAACCCCCGTCGCGGCTGAACTCCTCGGCCGCGCACACCGGCTCCCCGCTCGCCGATCTCCGCCACCAGGTGAGGAAACCGTCCCGCCGGTCCCGCGAGACCAGCAGCCGCTCCGGCCCGGTGAGCACCGCGGGCCGCCGGTAGCCGAGTTCGGCGAGCCGCGCCGCCAGGTCCTGGGCGCCGCGCCGGTTGTCCACCACCACGGTGTCCACCGGCAGCCGCGGTTCGCTGATCGCGGCGACCCGGCCTCCGGCCGCGGTGAACGGCTCCACGTGCGCGGCGAGTTCCCGCAGGTGGGCCCGGTCGTTGATCCGGCTGCCCGCCAGCACGATCGCCCGGCCGCGCTGGCGGCGCAGCGCGGCCAGCAGCTCCAGCTCCCGCTCGGGCCTGCCGCCGGTGCTGCACAGCATCACCAGCAGCCCGTGCTCCTCGGCGGCGGTGGCCAGCCCGGCGGCGATGGTGGAGAAGTAGGGGTCGGCGATGTCGTTGACCAGCAGCCCCACCAGGTCCGTGGAGCCCTTGGCCATCGACTGCGCCTGCGCGTTCGGGGTGTAGCCGAGCCGCGCGGCGGCGGCCAGCGTCCGGTCGTGCAGCTCGGCCCGCACGACCCGCTCGCTGCCGTTGAGGGCGCGGGAGGCCGTGGCGAGGGAGACCCCCGCTTCCTTGGCGACGTCGGTCAAGGTCGCTGCTCGTGCGGCCACCAGGCATCGCTCCTTCCCGGGAATGCGTATTCCGAGGATAGCGCCCGGTACGTCCGGTGGGGGACCGCGCTGCGCCGGGCGCGCGTCCCAGGTGGACCGGAGGCCGGTTCGGGGCGGTAGTTTCGCCGCCATGCCGCTGCCGCAGGACTACCTCGACCAGTTCACCGAGAGCGCCGGATACCTGGACTTCGCCCGGTTCGGCCCGCCCTCGCGCGCGGTGCGCGAGGCCTCGGCGCGGCTGCTGGAGCGGGCCGCCACCGCTGATCATTCCACAGTGGACGACCTGATGCGGGCGGACGCCGATGCCCGCTCCCGCGCCGGTCGGCTGTGCGGGATCTCCGCCGAGCAGGTGGTCCTGCAGCCCAACACGAGCACCGCGCTGTTCCAGGCGGCCTTCGCCACCGGGGGAGTGGTGCTGGTCTCCGACGGCGAGTTCCCGGCGAACACCTACCCGTGGTCCCGGGCCGCGGAGGCCGGGCGCGTCGAGGTGCGCCGGCTGCGCCCACCGGACGGGCTGGTCACTCCGGAGGTGGTGCGCGCCGGGCTCGACGCCGAGGTCACCACCGTCGCGGTGAGCGCGGTGGATTTCCGCACCGGCCACCGGGCCGACCTCGCCGGGATCCGCGAGGTGATCGGGGACCGGCTGCTGGTGGTCGACGGCATCCAGGCGTTCGGCGTGGTCGAGGCGGACTGGGCGACGGCGGACGTGCTCGTCGCGGGCGGGCAGAAGTGGCTGCGCGCCGGGTGGGGGACCGGGTTCGCCGCGCTCGCGCTGCGCGCGCTGGACCCGGCCGACCCGCTGCTGTCCGGCTGGACCGGCGCGCGGGATCCGGGGCGGTTCGACGGGGAGGTGCGGGAACCGGTGCCGGGCGCCGAGTCCTGGTCTCTCACGAACCTGAGCCCGGTGTCGGCCGGAGCGCTGGCCGCCGCCCTCGACCTGGTGGAGCGGGCCGGGGTCGCGCGGATCGAGGCCCGCATCGCCGAGCGCGTCGGCGAGCTCGCGGAGGCGCTGCGCTCGGCGGGCGCGCGGATCACCTCGGCGGCGCCGCCGCGCAGCGGGATCCTCACCTTCGACGTGCCCGGCCGCCCGGCCCGCGAGGTCGCCGCGGACCTGGCCGCCGCGGGCATCGCCGCCACCGGCCGGGCGGAGCACGTCCGCCTCTCCCCGCACGCCTCCACTTCCGCGGACGCGGTGCGGCAGGTCGCGGCGGTGTTGCGCGGGCGCTGACCCGAGGCGCCTTCCCGCAAAAGTCAGACGTTTCGCATCGCTGGTTCAGGCGCCGTACGGGTTATCGTTCGGCGCCGCTTCGGCTTGTGCCCGTTGCGATGGTCGGCCGCGTCGATCCGGGCGATCGGTCCGATCAGGTACGGCAGACGACGGCACTAGCAAATGTCAGATGTATTGCTTCCGCGGTCGGTGAGCCAGCATACTTCGGCCCGGCCGGGGTGAAGCAGCTCGCACTCCGGGCTCGCGGGGTCGGCCCGCACCACGCGATGGTGCCGATGGCCGAGGCCGACACGATCGGCGCCCACCTGCCGACTGCGACGTGAGGAGAGGTGCCGTGGGAGCGGTTCGAGATCGGGTGCGGGCGGGGCTGGACCGGGCGGCGGCAGAGAACCCGCGGCTGCGCGCGCTGATCAGCACCAGGGACGAGGCGGCGCTGCGCGAAGCCGACGAGCTGGACGCCGCCGGCGGCGAACCCGGCCCGCTGCACGGGCTCACCACCACGATCAAGGACAACATCGACGTGGCCGGCGTGCCGACCACCGCGGGCACCCGGCACCACGCCACCGGCCCGGCCGCGGCCGACGCGACGGTGACCCGGCTGCTGCGCGCCGCGGGCGCGGTCGTGCTCGGCAAGGCCAACCTCGCCGAGTTCGCGCTGGGCGTGGTCGGGCGCAACGCGACCTTCGGCGACTGCCGCAACGCGCTCGACGAGTCGCGGATCTCCGGCGGCTCCAGCAGCGGTTCCGCGGTGTCGGTGGCGGCCGGGATGTGCGCGGCCTCGCTGGGCACCGACACCGGCGGCTCCGGCCGGGTCCCGGCCGCCGTCAACGGGATCGTCGGGGTGCGGCCCACCCTGGGGCGGGTCTCGGGCGCGGGCGTGTTCCCGGTGAGCACCTCCTTCGACACCGTCACCCCGATCGCCCGCGACGTGCGCACCGCCGCGGCGGTGCTCGCGGTCCTCGACGCCTGGGACCCGGCCGACCCGAGCTCGGTGCGCGCCGAGCGGGTCCCGGTGCGGTCCGCGCTGGCCGACGGCGCGGCCGGGCTGCGGGTGGGGGTGCCGGTGAACTTCTTCTTCGACGACGTGGATCCGGGCGTCGCCGCGGTCGTCCGGACCGCGATCCGCTCGCTCGGCCGCGCCTGCGGGCCGGTGCGGGAGGTGCGGGTGCCGGGCGCGGAACTCGCCCAGCAGCGGATGCTCGACGTGCTGTACCCGGAGGCCGCCGCCGTGCACGCCGACCGGGTGCGGGACCGGCCGGGGACGATCGATCCCGACGTGCTGCGCCGGATCCGCCTCGGCCACGACGTGCCGCCGGAGCGCCGCGAGCGGAGCCGGGAGTGGCGCCGCGACTTCCAGCGCGGCGTGCACGCGCTGTTCGCGGACGTCGACGTGCTGGTCACGCCGACGATCCCGGTGGACGTGCCGCGGCGGGACGCCGTCGACCTCGCCGACTCCACCCGGTCCATCGCGCGGTTCACCTACGCGTGGTCGATGTACGGCGGGCCCGCGGTCAGCGTGCCGTGCGGCGTGCACCCGGGATCGGGCATGCCGGTCGGGCTCCAGCTGACCGCGGCGCCGTGGTGCGACCACCTCGCGCTGCGCGCCGCCCTGGTCGCCGAGGAGTGCCTCGCGCCCTGACCACCGCCGGTGGACGGCCCACCCGGCCGGTGCGGCGGTCCGTCCGCCCGGTCAGCGGGAGTGGGCGCGGAGCCGGTCGAACTCCTCCTTCGGCAGCGGCCGGGCGTCCTTCGCCCCCAGGTCGGCCAGCGGGATGCGGTGCGTCTCCCGCGCCGACCAGGCCGCCACCGCGCCGAGGACGGTGATGCCGAAGCACAGCGACCCCACCACGAGCGGGACGTTCGCCGACCCGGGAGGGGCGAGCAGCGCGAAGGTGCTCGGCAGGAACGCGGTGATCGCCAGCCCGAGGTTCTGCGCGATGGCGAACCCGGTGACCCGGGTGCGGGCCGGGAACAGCTCCTGGAAGTAGCTCGCGAACGTCGCGTTCCACACCTGGTAGAACACTCCCCACGCCAGGATCGCCAGCACCACCGTCAGCAGCACGTTCCCCTGGCCCACCGACCACAGGTAGGCGTAGGACAACGACCCCGACCCGAGCGAACCGATGATCATCAGCGGCCGGCGGCCGAACCGGTCGGACAGGTTCGCGAACCACGGGATGAACAGCAGCGCCACCAGGTTCGCCACCACCGGGATCCACAGGTAGACGCTCTTGTCCATCTCGATGCCGTACCCGGGCTGGGTGGCGTAGGCGGCGCCGAACACCGACACGACCACGCCGATCACGTTCACCAGCGTCATGCAGGTCGCGCGCAGCACGTCCGCGCCGCTCTCGCGCAGCACCTGCACGATCGGCGCCCGCTGCGGGCGGCGCTGCTGCCGCTCCTCCTCGAACAGGGCGCTCTCGGCGACGCGGCGCCGGATCAGGTATCCGGCGAACACGACGACGGCGCTGAGCAGGAACGGTACCCGCCAGCCCCACGCGTCGAAGGCCTCGTCGCTGAGGAACGCCGACAGCGGCAGGAACATGGCGGCGGCGATGACCTGGCCGGCCTGGGTGCCGTGCAGGCTGAAGCTCGCGTAGTAGCCGCGCCTGCCGAACGGCGCCTGCTCCACGATCATGGCGCTGGCGCCGCTGAGTTCCCCGGCCACCGCGAATCCCTGCACGAACCGCAGCAGCACCAGCAGCACCGGCGCGAGCATCCCCACCTGGTGGTAGGTGGGCAGCAGCGCGACGGCGAACGTGGACAGGCCCATCAGTAGCATCGCCAGCACGAGCACGTTCTTGCGCCCCCGTCGGTCGCCCCAGTGCCCGAGCACCACGGCGCCGATGGGGCGGGCGACGTAGCCGACCGCGTAGGTGCCCAGCGAGGACACCAGCGCGACGGTGGGGTCGCCTTCGGGGAAGAAGATGGTGGGGAAGACGAGCGCGGCGGCCTGCGCGTAGACGAACCAGTCGTAGTACTCCAGCGCGCTGCCGATCCAGCCGCTGGCCGCCGCCTTCCGCGGCGTGCCGCGGGATTCGGCGGATCTGCCTCCGGTGTCGCTGCTCACGGGTGCCTCCTCGGCGTGCTGCGGTGACGTCGTTGTTCCGTTCAGCGGGGCGCAGGCCGCCATGCGGCCGAACCGGTCGAGGGATCGAGGCGGACGCAGTCTGGGTAAGCGCTTTCCAGATGGAACCGGCAGCGGGATTCGGTGTCAACACCCGGTTTTTCCCGCTGCTCGTCGCGGGCGATCCACATCGGCAACGATTTCGGAATGCGCTTTCCAGCGGCGTGCCGAGCTCGCTACGATGCGCACCGGTGACGCCCACTCGTGGTGAGGATCGATGACCCGGACGACGACGGTCCTGCTGGCCGGCCTGCACGGGCACGGCCGCTGGCACCTGCGGGAACTGCGGCGGCTGCACGGCACCGGCGTGCGGCTGGCCGGGGTCTGCGACCCGGTGCCGCCGACCGCGGCGGACCGGGAGCTGATCGGTGACGTGCCGGTGGGCGCCGAGCTCGGCCCGCTGTTGGCGCGGGTCCGGCCGGACGTGACGATCGTGTGCACCCCCATCCACACCCACGCCGCGCTCGCCGTGCTGGCCGCCGAATCCGGGTCGCACGTGCTGCTGGAGAAACCGCCCGCGCCGACGCTCGCCGAGTTCGACCGGCTCGTGGCCGACCTGGCGGGGACCGGGCGGGCTTGCCAGATCGGGTTCCAGAGCCTCGGCTCGCACGCCCTCGCGCACGCCCGCCGGCTGCTCGCCGAGGGCGCCGTCGGCGACGTCCTCGGGATCGGTGCGGCCGGGGCGTGGCGGCGCGACGCCGCCTACTACGCCCGCGCCCGCTGGGCCGGTCGCCGGACCCTGGACGGCATACCGGTCGTCGACGGCGCGCTCACCAACCCGTTCGCGCACGCCACCGCCACCGCGCTCGCCCTCGACGGCGGCGGGGACGAGCCGCCACGCGAATTGGAGGTCCGGTTGCACCGGGCGAACCCCATCGAAGCCGATGACACCTCCGGGCTGCGGATGATCACCGCGCGCGGCACCACCATCGTCGTCGCGGGCACGCTCTGCGCCGAGGGGGAGGTGGAGCCGCACGTGGTGGTGCACGGCAGCGGCGGCCGCCTCGTCCTCGAATACCGGACCGGCAGGCTGCGGCTCGAATCCGGCGGCGGCGTGCGGGAATCCGAGCACGGCACGACCGGACTGCTGGCCAACCTCGTGGCGCACGTCCGCGACCCGGCGGTCCCGCTGCTGGTCCCGCCCGCGGCCGCCCGGCCGTTCATGCGGGTGCTCGAAGCGGTGCGGCTCGCCCCCGAACCGCGCCCGATCCCGCACCGGATCGACCGCAGCGGGCCGCACCCGCGGTGCGTGGTGCCCGGCGCGGACGCGGCGGTCCTCCGCGCGGCGCACGAGCTCCGGCTGCTGTCCGAAGTGGACTTCACGGAGGTGGCCCGGTGATCGCGGACCTGCGGCTGGGCGGCGCCGTCGTCGCCGAGTACCACGGCGGTGCCGAACTGCCCGCGCACCTCGGCCCGCGCCCGCACCTGCACCCCGTCCGCACCCTGCGCGGCACCGAGGTGACCGCGGTGCGGCCCGCCGACCACCCGTGGCACCTCGGGTTCTCCCTCGCGGCGCAGGACGTGGACGGCTGGAACCTGTGGGGCGGTGCCACCTACCTGCGCGGCCGCGGCTACGTCCACCGCGCCGACCACGGGCGGATCGAGCACCTCGGCTTCGACGCGGTCCGCCCGAACGAGCTCCGGCAACGGCTGCGCTGGTGCGCGCCGGACGGGAGCCCGTTGCTCGACGAGCGGCGCCGGTTGTGGAGCCTTCCCGCGGCGGACGGGTGGGAGCTGGCGGTGCGCACCGAGCTCACCAACCCCACCGGGCGGGACGTGCGCATCGGCAGCCCCGCCACGAACGGCCGCTCCGGCGCCGGGTACGGCGGGTTCTTCTGGCGGCTGCCGGGCGATGGCGAGGCGTTCACCGCCGACGCCGCGGGCGAAGCGGAGGTGCACGGCAGCACCGCGCCCTGGCTCGCCTGGGCGGGGCGGGACCACACCCTGGTGTTCGCCGCCGCCGAACCCGACCCGTGGTTCGTGCGCACCCGCGACTACCCGGGCGTCGGGGCGCAGCTGGCGCCCCGGGAGCCCGTGGTCCTCACCCCCGGTGCCGTGCTGGTGCGCGGGCTGCGAGTCCTCGTCGCCGACGGGGAGCTGGACTGCGCCGCCGCGCGGCGGTGGGCCGAGACCGATCCGCGGGAGCGCGTTCCCGGATCGGGATGAGGGGTCGGGTTCCTCGCCGTGTGCGGCGGCGAGGAACCCGTCTCGGGCCGGGCGGCGCGGTGGTCAGCCGGCCCGGAGCGCCGCTTCGGCGGCCGGGACGGCCCGCTCCCGGTCCGCCGGGACCAGGCCGACCCGGGTGCGCCGGTCCAGCAGGTCGGCGACGTCGAGGGCTCCCTCATTGCGCACGGCGAAGCGGAGTTCGGCGGGCCGGAGGCCCAGGCCCGCGATCGGTTCCAGCAGTCGCGGATCGCCGTCGGCCGCCGCGACCACGGCGGGCGCCTCGGTGCCGTAGCGGGCGACCAGGTCCCGGGGAGCGTCCACTGCGGACAGCCGTGCCGCGGTGGCGGCGCCGATCAGCGGCAGGTTCCGGGTGCGGCAGGGGTTCCGCGCGATCGCGGCGGCGTCCACCGCGTCCTGCGCCATCTTCCGGTAGGTGGTCAGCTTCCCGCCGACCACGCTGGTCACCCCGTCCGGGCCGGTGCGCACCGCGTGCTCGCGGGAGAGGTCCGCGCTGGAGCCCTCCCCGCCGTCCAGCAGCGGGCGCAGCCCCGAGTAGGTGCCCAGCACCTCGTCCCGCCGGATCGGCCGCGCCAGCACCGAGTTCACCGTGTCCAGCAGGAACTCGACCTCCTGCTCGCTCGCGGTGGGCACGTCGGGGATCGGGCCGTGCTGCTCCTCGTCGGTGAGTCCGATGTAGACCCGGCCGTTCCCCGCGGGCAGCGCGAGTGCGAAGCGGTTCGAGGTTCCCGGGACCGGCACCGTCACCCCGGCGCCCAGACCGCCGAACAGCTCGTCGGAGACCACCAGGTGCGTTCCGCGGCTGGGCCGCAGCCGCAGGCCGGGCGCCACCTCGCCGGCCCACACCCCGGCCGCGTTGATCACGGAGCGGGCGCGCACCGCGATCTCCCCGCCACCGAGCCGGTCCCGCAGCACCGCGCCCTCGCCGGTGACCTGCTCGGCCGCGCAGCGGGTGAGCACCGTCGCGCCGTGCGCGGCGGCCGTGCGCGCGAGCCCGACGACCAGCCGCGCGTCGTCCACCAGCTGCCCGTCCCAGGACAGCAGACCGCCGCGCAACCGGTCGTGGCGGAGGGTGGGCACCATCCGCTTCGTCTCCACGCGGGAGACCCGGCGCGGCGCGGGCAGCGTCGACCCGGCGGTGCCGGAGCCGCGCCGCAGCAGGTCCCCGGCCACGAATCCGGCCCCGACCAGCGCGGCCCGCCCGGCGCCGATCCCGGCGACCAGCGGCAGCAGCTGCGGCAGCGGGCGCACCAGGTGCGGTGCCGTGCGTTCCATCAGCACCCGGCGTTCCACCGCGCTCTCGTAGGCGATGCCGACGTTGCCGGTTGCGAGGTAGCGCAATCCGCCGTGCACCAGCTTCGAGCTCCAGCGGCTGGTGCCGAACGCGAGGTCGTGCTTCTCGGCCAGCACCACGCGCAGCCCGCGGGAGGCGGCGTCCAGCGCGACTCCGGCGCCGGTCACCCCGCCTCCGACGACGAGCAGGTCCACCGAGGGGTTCTCGGCGAGCTCGGACAGTTCGCGGGTGCGGCGGGCGGCGTTCAGCGCGGTCATCGTTGTCACTCCTCGGGGCGCAGGTAGGCGTCGAGCGCGGCGCGCAGCTGCTCGTCGAGCCGGTCCGGTGGCAGCACGTCGGAGACGATGCGGGCGGAGACCACCGCGGACTGCACCTGCAGCAGCACCATCGCGGCGAGCTCGTCCGGATCGCCCGCGCGGATCGAGCCGTCCCGCTGCCCGTGCCGGATGGCGTGGGTGAGGACGTCGAGGATGCGGTGCTGGCTGGTGCCGAGCCGGTCGAACACGTAGGTGATCAGCAGTTCGGGATCGGTCTCCAGGACCTTCACGAACAGCGGGTGGTCGCGCACGGCGGAGGCGGTGCGCACGATCCGCTCGACGCCGTCGGCCCGCGATCCGTCCCCGGCGTCGGCGGGCAGCAGCGCGACGAGTTCGCGGGTGAGCAGGTCGGCCGAGAGCGTCCGCACGTCCGGCCAGCGGCGGTACACCGTCGGCCTGCTCACGCCCGCGCGGCGGGCGATCTCGGCGAGGGTGGTGCGGCGCATCCCGACGGCGAGCACGCATTGCGCGGCGGCGTCCAGGATCGCCTCGTCGTTACGACTTGACGTCATATGTAAAACTGTAACGCATGACTGAGCTTGAGCACCGCACCCCGGACCTGGCTTGGAACGCCTGGGGCACCGCCGACGCGGCGACCCCGGTGTCCGGCCAGGTGCGCGGCCTGCTGGAGGCGTTCCTCGGCGTCGAGCACCGCGACACGCCCTCGGTGGACCGTTCCGAAGTGCGCCTCGGCGAGACCCGGCTGCCCGCGGAGGCCCGGGCAGCCCTCGCCGGGATCGTCGGCGACGACGCGATCCGCACCGACGACGAGACCCGGCTGCTGCACTCCGGTGGCAAGAGCACGCCCGACCTGCTGCGCCGCCGCGCCGGCGACGCCGGGGCCGCACCGGACGCGGTGGTGCTGCCCGCGGACCACGACCAGGTGTGCGCGGTCCTCGGCCGCTGCGCCGAGCACCACATCGCGGTGGTCCCGTTCGGCGGTGGCACCAGCGTCGTCGGGGGAGTGGAACCCGAGCGCGGCGGCTTCACCTCGCTGATCTCGCTCGACCTGCGGCGGCTGGACCGGCTGGTGGCCGTCGACGCCGACTCGCGCACCGCGACCCTGCAGGCCGGGCTCCGCGGGCCCGAAGCGGAAGCGCTGCTGGTCGAGCACGGGTTCACCCTCGGGCACTTCCCGCAGAGCTTCGAGCACGCCAGCATCGGCGGCTTCGCCGCCACCCGCTCCTCCGGGCAGGCCTCGGCGGGCTACGGCCGGTTCGACGCCGCGGTGCTGCGGATGCGGGTCGCGACCCCGAGCGGCGAGCTCGACCTGGGCCGGGCGCCGGCTTCGGCGGCCGGACCGGACCTGCGGCAGCTGTTCCTCGGCTCGGAGGGCGCGTTCGGGATCATCACCGAGGTGACCGCCCGGGTGCACCCGCTGCCCGCCGAGGTCGAGTCCGAGGGCTGGTCGTTCCCCGACTTCGACGCGGGCTCGGCGGCGCTGCGACGGCTGGCGCAGGAGGAGGCGCTGCCCACCGTCGCGCGGCTGTCCGACGAGACCGAGACCTGGATCAACCTGTCCGCGGCGCACGACGTCGGAGAGGGCGGCGGCCCCGGCGGCTGCCTGCTGATCACCCGGTACGAGGGCGCGCGGGTGGCGGTGTCCGCGCGGGCGCGGGCGCTGCTGGCCGAGGCCGGTGGCGAACCGCTCGGTGCCGAACCCGCCGAGAGCTGGGCGCACGGCCGCTACCACGGCCCCTACCTGCGGGACGCGCTGCTGGACGTGAACGCGTTGGCCGAAACCCTCGAAACGGCGACCACCTGGTCCCGGCTGGCCGAGACCCGCGCCGCCGTGCAGGACGCCGTGACCGAGGCGCTGGCCGAGCAGGGCACGCCGCCGCTGGTGCTCTGCCACCTCTCGCACGTCTACCCGGCGGGCGCATCGCTGTACTTCACCGTCGTCTGCGCCCGCGCCGAGGACCCGGTGCGGCAGTGGCGGCGGGCGAAGGAGGCGGCGGGCACGGCGATCAGCCGGGTCGGGGCCACCATCACCCACCACCACGCGGTCGGCCTGGACCACCGGCCGTGGCTGGTGGACGAGATCGGGGAGCTCGGCGCGCAGGTGCTGCGGGCCGTGAAGTCCGCCGTCGACCCGGTCGGCGTGCTCAACCCCGGCAAGCTGATCCCGTGATCGACGAGGTCGCGCTGCTGGTCAACCCGCGCTCGGGGCAGGGCGGCGGCGCCGCGACCGCGGTGCGCGCGCTGCGCTTCCTGCGCGCCGCGGGGGTCTCGGTGCGGGTCCTGGTCGGCCGGGACGCGACCGAGGCGCAGGCGCTGGCCCACCGGGCCGTCGGCGCGGGAACCGGGGCGCTGGTGGCCTGCGGCGGTGACGGCATCGTCAACCTGGCGCTGCAGGCGGTGGCGGGCACCGGCACGCCGTTCGCGGTGATCCCGTCCGGGACCGGCAACGACCACGCCCGGATGCTCGGCGTCCCGCGGCACGACCCGATCGCGGCGGCGCGCGTGCTGCTGGACGGGGTGGGGGGGGCGATCGACCTCGGGCGCGCCGGGGACCGCTGGTTCGGCACCGTGTTCGCCGGTGGTTTCGACGCGAAGGTCACCGAGCGCACCAACCGGTTGCGCTGGCCGCGCGGGAAGCTGCGCTACAACCTCGCGCTGGTGGCCGAGCTGGCGGCGCTGCGGCCGCTGCACTACGAGCTGGAGCTCGACGGGGAACGGGTGTCCACCAGCGGTGTCCTGGTGGCGGTCGGCAACGGCGCCAGCTACGGCGGCGGCATGCGGGTCTGCCCGGGCGCGGTACCCGACGACGGGCTGTTCGACGTCACCGTCCTCGGTGCGGTTCCGCTGGCCCGGCTGGTGCGGCTGCTGCCGAGGATCTACCCGGGCACGCACGTCGCGCGGCCGGAGGTCACGACCTACCGGGCGCGGCGGGTGCGGCTGTCCGCCCCGGACGTCGTCGGGTACGCCGACGGCGAGCGGTTCGCGCCGCTGCCGCTGGTGTGCGAGTGCGTCCCGCGCGCCGCGACCGCGCTGGTCCCGTCCTGACCTAGTTCCAGCGCTGGTCCTGCGGTTCCGGCTTGTCGTCGGTCTTGAAGTTGCGCCGCAGCGAGACGCTGACCAGCTTCTCCAGCAGGGAGACGGCCTGACCCAGCCGGTCGTCCGGCAGCTTGTCGACCAGTTCGTGCAGCAGAGTTCGTTCTTCCCTCACGAGCGAGAGGGTAAGGGACGGAGATCGTCTCATTCGCAGCGGTACCGGGTTCGTCGTCGCCGGTCCGCGCCGCCTCCGCGCCACTGTGGCCGGTCGCGGACGCGGCGGCTGATGACCGCGTCGGGGAAAACGCCTGCTTGACGAGTCAAGTTGTCCCAGCGGGGCGGGTCCTGCCGCAGGTGGACCGCAGTGCGGCCCGGAACCCGCCCCGCGGGTCCACTGTGGAACTTGATCGATCTCCGGGCGCGCGCGGTCGCGGACGCCGGGGTGCGGGAGGTGGCGGCGGAACCGTCGCCCGGTGCACCGGGAACGAGTGGCGCGTTCCGCGTTGTGCGGCCTTTTCCGGCGGGCGGGAAGAATGCGTCCGGAATGCGGTTCGCGATGCATCGGCGCGAATATCCAGCGTCCTGGAAACGTTGTCGCGATGCGCGATGCAGACGATCTGAGCTGCGACGATGATTTCCCGCGCGGGTGCGACGATATCCGTTCTCCCGCCCCCATCTCAATTCTCCGCGATCGTTGATCCGAGGGTGTGACATTCCTGGATCAGGACTTCCGCCGCGGTTAACGTGAAGCGGCGCGCGGCGGCGATCAGCAGCGGCATTCCTCGATCCCGACCGGGAACGCCGACCGACCCGGAATCGGCGGACGCCCGACCGCGCCCTGGAACAGGCCCGACGGCGCCGTCGCGGCCCACCATCACCCGGGCCCCACCGCACCGCGTCGTGACCTCCCGCCGAGGCCCGGGGACGGACCGCCGCACCGGATCCGCGAGGCGCCACCGGTGCGCGGCGGAACACCGGTGACCGGAGGAGACCGATGCAGCAGGCGAACCGGCCCGGCACCGCGGAACCACCGCGCCGGGCGGGATCCCGCGCGTTCCTCACCGCGATGGTCGTCGACACCATCGGCGCCGGGGTGTGGGTGACGTTCTCGCTGCTGTACTTCACCGAAGGGCGCGGCATCCCGCTGTCGGCGGCCGGAGCCGCGCTCAGCACCGGATCGGTGGCCGCGCTCGTCCTCGGCGGGCTCGCCGCCGGCAGCTTCGCCGACCGCGTCGGGCCCTACCCGGCGGCGGTGCTGAGCTGCGCGATCCGCGCGCTGGTGTTCCCCGCCTACCTGTGGGCCGACGGCCCGGCGCAGGTGGTGGCGATCGCGTTCGGGGTCAGCCTCGGCGACCGGCTCTACTGGGCCGCGCACGGCGGGCTCGTCGCGGGCATCACCTCCGACGAGCAGGCGCGGCGGCGGTTCTTCGCGCTGCTCAACAGCTTGCGCACGATGGGGCTCGGCCTGGGCGCCCTCGCCGTCGCCGTCGGCGCCGCGCTGGAGCGCTGGTTCGGCCCGGCGTTCTGGACGGCGATCCCGCTGCTCAACGCCGCCGGGTTCGCGTTCGCGGGCGTGCTGTTCTGGCGCCTCGGCACGCGGTTCCCCCGGCACCGGGGCACGACGGCGGTGGAGACCGGCGGCTACCGCGGGGTGTTCGCGAACCGGCGGTTCCTGGCGTTCACCGGCGCCACCCTCGCGCTCACCCTCGCCAGCGTCGCGTTCGAATCGATCCTGCCGATCTACCTGCGCTGGCTGGGCATGCCGCTGTGGTTGCCGCCGGTGGCCTACGTGCTGTCCTGCCTGGCGATCCCGGCGTTCCAGCCCGTCGCGCTGCGGTGGGGGAGCGGCCGGGCGCCGATGCGGCTGATGGCGCGGTCCGCGGTGCTCATCGCCGCCGGACTCGCCGGGTTCCTGCTGCTCGTCGGCCGCGACGTGCCGACCGCGGCGCTGCTGATGGTGGTGCTGGTCCTGGTGTTCAGCCTCGGCGAGGCGCTGTTCGGCGCCGTGGCGATGGTCATCGTCCTCGACTTCGCCGGTGGGTCCGCCGCCGGTCGCTACGGCGCCTGCTACCAGCTGGTGTGGGGAGTGGCGGGTGCGGTCGGTCCCGGGCTGAACACCGTGCTGTTCGCGGTGTCCGGCACCGCGCCGTGGCTGGTGCTGGCGGTCGCGCTGCTGGCCGCCGCCTTCGTCTACCGGCACCTGGACCGCACCGCGCCCCCGGGACCCGACCGATCCCGGGGGCGAGCGGTCGCGCGCCCGCGCCGCGCGCGGGCGAGGTGAGCGGGGTCAGAGACCGTGCCGGACCAGCCCCGCGATCTCCAGCGGGGCCACGATCGCCAGCGCCGCCGCGATCTCGGTCCGGCCGAACCTGGCGATCAGCAGGTCCAGCTCGACCGCCGCCACCTCCGGGTCCCGCGGCGCCTGCTCGTCCACCAGCCAGCGAACCCGGTCGACCAATTCCTCGTGCATCGCACACTCCCTGCGTCGTCGATGGGGCGAGCAGTGGGACCGGGGGCGCCGCTCCCCATGACGCGACCCCGACCCGCGCCCACCCTTCGAGTGGAGTCAGGACCGATTCCTTGACCGGCAGGGCGAAATCTGCGACATCGGCCGCGCGGACCTCCCGGTTGGGCCGAACGGGCGACGGCGGCACGGCCCGCTCGTCCGGGCGGCGGGGCGCCGGTGCGGCGTTCACCGGCTGCGGTTCGACCGAGCCGGACGGCCCGCCCGCCCGATCTATGCTGATCTCCGGCGTCGCGGTGACCAGCACCGCGCCTGCGGTGGAGGAGTGGGTCGGATGAGCTGCGTTCCGGTGGCCAAGCGGTGTGCGGTGCTGGGCGCGGCGGTGCTCGCGGTCCTCGCCTGCGGGACCGGACCGGAGCGGGTGGCGGTGCGCGCGGTCGCCGCTGAAACCCCCACCGGCCCCGCCCGCACCGCACCCCCGGTCGGCGGCGTGCACGACTACCAGCTCGGCGGCGCCTACCCGCCGCCCGCCGGAGTCACCGTCGTGACCAGGGACAGCACCGCGGAACCGGCGCCCGGGCTGCACAACATCTGCTACGTCAACGGTTTCCAGACCCAGCCCGCCGACCGCGAGCTGTGGCTGGAGCAGCGGCGCGACCTGGTGCTCTCCGGGCCGGACGGGGAACCGGTGGTCGACCCGGGCTGGCCGGACGAGCTCCTGCTGGACACCTCCACCGAGCAGCACCGCACCCGGCTCGCCGAGATCATCGGCGGCACCGTGGCCGACTGCGCCACCCGCGGCTTCGACTCGGTGGAACTGGACAACCTCGACTCCTACACCCGCTCCGACGGCGCGCTCGACGCCGACGACAACCTCGCGTTCGCCGGGCTGCTGGTCGACGCCGCCCACCGCGCGGGCCTCGCCGTGGCGCAGAAGAACGCGGCCGAGCTCAGCACCCGCGGCAAGGACGAGGTCGGCTACGACTTCGCCATCACCGAGAGCTGCCACCGCTGGGAGGAGTGCGCGGACTACGCCGAGCACTACGGCGGCGCGGTGCTCGACGTCGGCTGCGGCGACGACCTCCGCGGCACCTTCCCCGACGTCTGCGCCGACCCGGCCACCCCCGCCACCACCACCCTGCGCGACCACGACCTCGTGCCGCCCACCGACCCCGCCCACGTCTTCGACCACTGCTGAGCGGGCCCGGTGCTCCCGTCGCGGCGCGGGAGCACGCGGTGGTGCGGGATCGTCGCGGCTCGGGCTGGGCCCTCCGGGCGGAGTCCGCGGCGGTGCCGGGCGAGTAGTGGTGAAACGGCGGCCCCGCGGGGGGGGGGGGGGGGGGGGGGGGGCGCGGCGCCCCCGACGGGCCGGGCCGACCCCCGGCCCCGGCGGCG
>NZ_JAIUJZ010000012.1:0-8833 GCF_020176775.1 Saccharopolyspora sp. 6M | reverse complement strand
CCGCTGCCGGATGATTCCGGTGCGCGGGACCACCGAGCCGACGAAGGCAGGACGATCCTCCGGGACGCGGGCGGCGTTGTCGGGCTCCGCCGCGACCACCGGCTGATGAGCGCGGGCGGTGCTCGGGGCGCCCGCGCTCAGCCCCGTGGTAGTGCCGTGCTGATGGCGAGGCGGTTGAAGGTGTTGATGAGGCTGATCGTCCACAGCAGGTGGGCGAGCTGGGGCTCGTCGAAGTGGGCCTGCGCCTCGCGGTAGTGCTCGTCGGGCACCCGGCCCCCGGGCAGCAGCGTCACCGACTCGGCGAGCAGCAGCGCGGCGCGTTCGTGCGCGGCGAACCGGGACGACGTGGCCCAGTCGGGCAGCTCGTCCAGGCGCTGCCGGGATTCGCCGTGCTCCAGCGCCTGCCGCGCGTGCAGGCCGGTGCAGAACCCGCAGCCGTTGAGCTGCGAGGCGCGCAACCGCACCAGCTCCAGCAGGATCGGGTCCAGACCGGCGTCCTGCGCGTCGGCACCGGAGCGCTCGGCCAGCCGCCGCAGGTCCGCGAAACCGTTCGGGGTGAGCGAGAGCAGGTCGAGGCGGGCGGTGGCGGTCATCGGGTTCCTCCCGGTGCGGTGCGTTCGGTGGCGAGCGCGGTGACGGTGCGGCGGCAGACCTTGCCGGTCGGCGCGAGCGGCAGTTCGGGCAGCACCACCAGGAACTCCGGCAGCTTGCGGCGTTCCAGGCCGCGCTCCTCCTCCAGGAAGGCGGTGAGCCCGGCGAGGGTGAGCTCGGCGGTGCCGCTGACGCAGGCGCACAGCCGTTCGCCCAGGTCGTCGTCAGGAACGCCGACGCAGGCGACGTCGACCACCGCCGGGTGCGCGGCGATCTGCCGCTCCACCTCGGCGGGGCTGATGTGGTAGCCGCCGCGCGAGACGACCTGGTGCAACCGGCCCAGCACGTGCAGCCGTCCCCGCTCGTCGAGCATCCCGCGGTCCCCGCTGCGCACCCAGCCGTCCGCGGTGCGGTAGCGAGCGTCGAGCTCGGGGGCGGCCACGTAGCCCAGCGGCGTCATCGGGCCGCGGGCCAGGATCTCGCCGCTCTCCCCGCGCGGAACCTCGGCCCCGGCGGCGCCGACGACGCTGATCTCGGCGACCGACGGGTCGGGCAGCCCGGTGCCGGGCTGGTCCGGGGTGCGGGCGGTGTGGCAGTTGATGCCGTCCGACGAGCCGTACACGCTGATCACCTGGGCGCCGAACCGGCGCGCGGCGGCGTCGCGGGTCACCTCGGACAGCGGGGCCGCGCTGGAGACGACGACGCGGACGGAGGAGAGGTCCTCGTCCGGCGCCGCCGGGTGCTCGGCGAGGCGGCGCAGCATCGTCGGCACCCCGAACACGTGGCCCGGCCGGTGCCGGGCGATCAGCTCGAAGGTGCGCGCCGGGTCGAAACCGTCGGCCAGCACGATCGTGGCCCCCAGCGCGGCGATCGCCACGTGGGTCGCGCAGGAGCCGTAGGAGGAGGCCAGCGACATCAGCAGCAGCGCCCGCATCGGCCCCGGCTCCCGCGCCGCGTCCGCGAGGCCCCGCACGTAGTTCGCCCGGCCGCCGGCCATCGCGTTGTGCGAGTAGGCGATCATCTTCGGTTCCGCCTCGGAACCGGAGGTGACGAGGATGCGCACCGGTGCTTCCGGGTCCTGCTCCCGTGCCGCCCACCGCGCGGCCGGCGCGTCGTCCAGCGAGCGCGGGCCCGATTCCCCGGCGCCGAAGGTGAAGACGTGGCGCAGCTCCGGCAGCTCGCGGGCGTCGTCGGCGTCCGCCGCGCTCCCGAAGATCGCCGCGGCCGCCCGGGACCGGCCCAGCAGGCTCCGGGTGTCCCGGCTGCCGCGGCCCGCGGGGTAGGCGAGGACGACGGCGCCGACCGCGGCGACGGCGAGTTCGGCGACGACCATCCGCCGGCCGTTGGGCATCCGGATGCCGACCACCTCACCGGGGCCGATGCCGGCCCGGTCCAGCGCCGCCGCGATCCGGTCCACCTCGCGGTCCAGCTCCGCGTAGTCGAGCACTCCGTCGGCGTCGAGCACGGCTTCCTGCCGCGGGTGGGCGCGCACCTGCGCGCGGAACAGGGTGTGCACGTCGCGGTCCGGGCAGTGCCCGGCGCGGATCCACCGCGCGCGCAGCGCGGCGGGCACCCGGTCGCCGATCGCGAGCCGGGCGGGGGCGGTGTCGGTCACGAGAACTCCCAAGGGGGTAGCGGGAAGACGTGCTCGGCGCGGCCCAGCGCGGCGCCGAACCGGTCGTCGGTGGTCAGGTCGCGCAGGTCCGCGCACACCGGGGTGACGACCAGCCCGGCCGCGGCGCCCCGGTGCACCCACTCCCCGGTGGTCCGCTCCCGGAACCGGGTCGGCAGCTCGCCGGGCGCGCCGCCGAACGCGGCGGTCGCGGTGGCCGGATCGATCCCCCGCGGCAGCACGAGCGAACCGTCGGCGGTCCGCAGCGGACCGCGCAGCGGATCCGGTCGTGCGCGCGGCGCCCGCGGCACGAGCCCGGCCGCGGAGAACAACGAGGTGTCCACCCGCGCGCCCGCCCCGGCGCGCACCTGGCGCAGCAGCGCGCGCAGCACGCCGTGCGCGCACACCAGTCCGCCGAGCACGTCGGTCAACGTCATCAGCGACGGACGCACCGGGGCGCCCGCCGGGGACAGCGCCGCGGCCAGCCCGCCGCCCGCCTGCACCAGGAAATCGGTGCCCAGCGGGGGATTCGGTCCGGCCGCGCCACCCCACCCGGACGCCCACGCGTAGACCAGGCCGGGAGCGGACCGCGCCAGGTCGTCGGCGTCCAGGCCGAGCTGCGCCGCTTTGCCGGGCGCCCAGTTGTGCACGAACACCTCGGCGTCCGCCACCAGCTCGTGCACGGCCCGCCGCCCGGCGGCGGACTTGATGTCCACCTCCACGACCCGTTTGCCGTCGTTGAGCGAGCGGTACCGCACCGACGTGCCACCGGCGGTCGGCGGGATGCCGCGCATCGGGTCGCCGCCGGGCGGTTCGACGCGGACCACCTCGGCACCGAGCATCCGCAGCACGTGCCCGGCGACCGGGCCCTGCACCCGCCGCGTCGATTCGACCACGACCAGGCCGTCCAGCGGCCCGGCCGCCGGGGCGCCGCGCGGGCGGAGCGGGGCACCGGCCGAGCCCAGGGGAGTCGTCGTGCAGGCCGGAACCTCCCACGGCGGCACCGGATCCTCCCGGACCGGCAGCACCGCCACTCCGGACTCGGCCGCCGCGGCCAGCACCTCGGCGAACCGGGTGCGGCCCACCACCTCGTGCAGCTCGGGCGGCAACGGGCAGCACGCCGTCCCGAAGCGCTGCTGGAACGGCCCCCAACCTCGCGAGATCGCCGCGTTCCCGGCGCCCAGCGTCCGCCAGAACCGCAGCCACGGCTCCGCGTCGAGCGTCTCCAGCTCGCAGCGCACCCCGTCGGCCGTGGTGAACGGCGGCCGCGGCCCACCGCCGGGGTCCGCACGCGGCTCCGCGTCGTCGGATTCGGTCGCGGCGACCGCCAGGTACTGCTGCACGGCGAGCAGCGCGGCCTCCGCCACCGAGGTGCGCACCCGGGACACCCGCGCGCCGCGGGCCCGGGCGATCGCCGCCGCCAGCTCGCCCTGGCTCGCCAGCACGCCCGCCACCACCGAGGCGTAGTCCACGCCCAGCGCGGCGGGCCGCCCGGCGGCCCTGCCGTGCACCTGCATGATCCCGCACGCCGCCTGCACCGCGTCCTCGTCCGGCAGCACTGCCCGGACCGGCCCGGACCAGTCGATCTCGCAGGTCACGTCCGGCTCGCCGCGCAACGCGTCGCGGACCTCCGCGGCGACCCGCGCCGCCGCGCGCTCCGAGGTGGGCGCCCCGCTCATCGCGCGGCCTTCCGCCCGTGCACCGAATACATCAGGCAGGACGTCGCCCGGAAGTCCGGGTGCAGCACGACCTCCCGCACCCGGTCCAGCTCGGCCCCGGTCATCCCGGCCGCCATCAGCTCCGCGCGCATGTCCACCGCCGCCTGCGCCAGCAGCAGCAGGTCCGCGCCGTCGCGGTGCCGCAGCTGCACCCGCGGGCGCGGGTCGATCTCGACCAGCCCGGCCCGGTGCATCGCCAGCGGCACCCGCCTGCCCCAGCCGGGGTCCACGCCCGCGCCGCGCATCGCCGCCTCCTTCGCCGCGAGGAACTTCTCGTACAGCAGCGCCGACTCCTCGTCCGCGGCCAGCAGCAGCGGTTCGTAGGAGGTGTCGAACTCGTCGACCTGCAGCCAGCCGCCCGGTTTCAGCGCGCGCACCAGCTTCGCCAGCACCGCGTCCCGCTGGGGGAGGTGCCGCAGCACCAGCCGCGCCACGACCAGGTCGAACTCCTCCGCGGGCAGCGGATCGACGACCACGTCGTGCCCCACCACCGGCGGCCGGGAACCCGGGTTCGGCCGCAGATCGGTCGCCAGCACGCTGCCGGACGGGGCCACCCGCTCCGCGAGCCAGCGCGCGACCGCGCCACCACCCGCGCCGACGTCGAGGCAGCGCCACCCGTCGCCCACCCCCGTCTCCGCGAGGCGGGTGAAGGTGAGCGGGTCGTGCGCGGCGGACAGGTAGCGGTGCCGGGCGCGCTCGTGCTCCCGGGCGAAGGCGTAATCCCGGGGCGCCGCCTCGCACGTCACGTCCACTGCCCGGACCCCGGCGTCTCGGTGCTGCCGGTGAGCCGCTCCAGCAGCAGGGCGCGCCGCACCTTCCCGGTGCCGGTCCGCGGCACCCGGTCCCAGGCCAGGACCACCGGTTCGGCCATCGCGGGCAGCCCGCGCACCGCCCGGCGCCACGCCCCGCCCGGCAGCGCTCCGTCGGCGGTCACCACCACCGGCAGCGGGACGTCGTCCGGACGTCCCAGCACCACGCACTCCTGTGCCTGCGGCAGCCGGTCCTCCAGCACGTCCTCGGTCTCCAGGCAGCTCAGCCGCGGCGTGCTGTCCACCTCGCGGTCCAGCAGCGACACGTGCCCGTCCCGGTGGTGCACGCCGATGTCCCCGGTGTTCCACCACGGTCCGCGCGCCTTCGCCGCCCAGCGCTCCGCTTCGCCCTCGTAGTCCAGGCAGCGCGCGGCGGTCCGCGCCAGCACCAGGCCCGGCGTCCCGCGCGGCACCGGCGCGAACGTGTCCGGGTCCACCACCCGCAGCCGGGTCTTCACCGGGATCGGGCGGCCCACGCTCCGCGCACCGCGCGCGGACGAACGCCTGGTGTGGAAGCGGAACGTCAGCGGCCCCGTCTCGGTCTGCCCCCAGCCCTGCATCCACAATGGACGGTGGTGCGCGGAGGCGTGCAGGTAGGCGCGGATCGTCGGCGGGTGCACCGCGTCGTAGGTGCTGATGAACAGCCGCACCCGGCGGAACGGGTTGTCCAGCCGCTCGGTCAGCGACCGGAACCGCACGTAGGACGCGGGCAGCGCCTCCACGATCGTCGGCGGGTAGGCGCGCAGCACCGGATCGACGTGGTCCGGGTCGTGCGAGGAGAGCACCACCAGCTCCCGGGGTTCCCGGCTCAGCGCCACCGCCGTCCAGCAGAACGTCCGCCCGTGCGCGTAGGAACTCGCGTTCACCACCACGTCGTCCCGGCGGACCCCGATCAGCGGCACCGGGTTCGACTCGAACCGCGCCAGCTGCCCGATGATCGTGCGCGTGGAGTGCACCACCAGCTTCGGCACGCCCGTCGTCCCCGAGGTGTGGTTGATCACCAGCGGCTCGTCGTCGGAGCGCAGCCGCGGCGCCGGGGCCGTCCGGCCGCGCACGTCGTCCAGCCGCACCGCGCCCGGTGCCTCCCCGTCGAGCAGCAGCGCGGTCCGCGCCGTGGACACCAGGTCCAGGCCCTGCTCCGCGCAGCGCCGCGCGAGCGCGCCGGTGGTGACGAGCACGGCGGCGTCCAGCCGCTTGAGCAGCTGCTCCAGCGCCGCCACGGACAGCTCCGCCGACAGCTGCGCGGGCACCGCCCCGATCCGCACCGCCGCGCAGGCCAGCAGGTCGTAGTCCCAGTGGTTCTCCTTCACGATCACCACCCGGTCGCCGCGCCCGGCCCCGGCCGCCGCGAGCCACCCGGCCGCGGTCCGCACCAGCTCGGCGAGCTCCGCCACCCGGTACGACGAGCCGCCGTCCGGGGCGATGTCGAACGGCCGGTCCAGCCGCACCGTCGTCGCGGTGCCGCGCCGCGCGCACTCGTCGAACAGGACGCCCATGTCATGCGGTTTCAACGCGTCGGCTCCTCGCCTGGGTCGGAATGCTCAACGGGGCGCGCAACCTGCTCAGCACCCGGGAAGCGGCCAGTGCGCCGGCCCGTACCGCGCCCTCGCTCGCCGGGCGCAGCATCACCCAGTCCCCGGCGTAGTCGACGGGGCGCAGGCGGCGGGCCATGAACCGCGACCGCAGGCCGAGCGCCTGCGGGGTGGCCTCCGGCAGGCCGTGCGGGTGGCGGTGCACGAAGTTCCGGCGGTTCGCCGCGGGCAGCTCCGGCAGGTAGCGGGCCGCGGCGCCGGTCAACCGCGCCACGACCTCCTCGTCCGGCAGCTCCAGCAGGCCGGCCGTGGTGCGCGCGTTCGGCATCAGCGTCAGCAGCCCCGTCCCGGGTGGCGCGCGGTCCGGGTGCTTCTGGTGGTCGAACAGGATCGCGGAGAGCGCCGCGTCCTCGGCCTCCGGGGTGAGCAGCACGTACGGCGGGGCGCCGTGCTCCGGGGCCAGCGGCCGGTCCAGCAGGCAGCTCACCTTCAGCGCCGGGGTGAAGGTGCAGGCCCGCAGGAAGTCCGCCTCCGCTTCCGGCGCGCCCGGGTGCAGCCGCGCGGCCACCGGCGCGGGCACGCACAGCAGCACCGCGCGGGCCGTCACGACCTCCTCGCCGACGTGCAGCCGCGCCGCGGAACCGGTGGAGACGACCTGGTGCACCTCCTGCCCGGTGCGCACGTCCAGCCCGGTGGCGAGCCGCCGCGCCAGCGTGTCCATCCCGCCGCGGTAGGTCCGCCAGTTCGACGCGTCGCCGACCGCCAGCAGCAGCGACACCATCACCGCCGCCGAGGACCGCCCGGTGTCCCAGCCGAAGAAGGTGCCCGCGACGGGTTGCAGCAGGTAGTCGTGCAGGTCCGGGTGGTACCGGCGGGCGAAGTCGGCGACCGTGCTGTCGGCCAGCGGGGTGCGCTGCGGGTCGTCGGTGTCGAACTCGCCGCGGCGCCGCGCCAGCCACATCTGGAACCGCGCCAGGTCCACCCGGGCCAGCGGGGAGAGCCCGGCACCGGTAAGCAGCCCGCGAGGTTCGGCGACCCCGGGGTGCGCGCGGCCGTCCCGCCACATCGAGATCGGGCTGCTGATCGGCGGGATCTCGTGGTCCTCGATGCCCACCCGGGACAGCAGCTCCCAGGTGGCCCGGTAGCCGCGCGGGGACAGCTGCTCGGCGCCGGTGTCGATGGTGTACCCGTCGACGCGGACGCTCGCGGTGCGCCCGCCGACGTGCCCGGCGGCCTCGTACACGCGGACGTCGAGTCCGGCCCGGGTCAGCTCGGTGGCGGCGGCGAGCCCGGCCATGCCTGCGCCCACCACGGCCACGTCCAGGTCGCCGCTCATCAGCGGGCACCCCCCAACGCCGCCAGCAGGTTCGCCGCGACCAGCAGCACCACGTACAGCCGGTGCACCCGGAACCCCAGCCGCCGGGCGCGCATGATGTCGCCGGCCCGGAACCCGAGGTGGTACTGCCGGGCGCGCAGCGCGTTGCCGGGCAGCACGAGCACCGCGAACCACCACGGCGCCACCCCGGTGAGCGAGGCGCCCAGGCACAGCAGGAACTCGCCCAGCGACAGCGCCCCGATGAACAGCGCGTTCCCGCGCGGCGAGGTCAGCGCGGCCACCGTGGGACGGCCGACGGCCCGGTCGCCCGCCACGTCGTTGGTGTTGGAGTACACCCCGAACATGAGCGGCCCGAGGCCGAACAGCACCGCCTGCACCAGCACGAACCCGGAGAACTCGCCGGTCGCCAGCCCGTGCGGGGCGAGCACCAGCGCGACGCCCAGCGCGACGAGGAACGCCTCCTGGAAGCCGTGGTAGCTGAGCTTGAGGCCGTAGGAGTACTGCAGCGCGATCACGAACGTCACCGCGATCAGCACCAGCGTCCACATCGGACGGTGCGGGGCGACGACGGCGGCCGCGCCCCACAGCAGCGCCCCGCACCCGGCGGCGGCCCAGCCGAACCCCAGCGCCTCCCGCTCGGTGAGCGTGCCGGCCACCAGCGGTTTGCGGAGCTTCTTGCGCAGCGGGTCGTTCGGCCCGTAGTTGGCGATGTCGCTGCCGTCGCGGAACCCCGTCACGTCGTCGAGCGAGACCAGCGCCACCAGCGTGCAGACCTCGCCGAGCAGGAACAGCAGCAGCATCGGCAGCGCTTCGGCGCCGGCGGCGAACCCGGCGGCGGGCAGCGCGGCCGCACCGACCACCAGCACGCTGAGGTAGTAGTCGTAGACGTCGAGCTTGCCCAGCCGCGCGAAGGTGCGGGCCTTGCTCTCCGGCCGAGCCGCCCCGATGCGCTCGGGCGCGGCGTGCAGGTCACTGGTCATCGTGTCGTGCTGCTCCTGTTCCGGACTGGCGGGTGCCCGGCGCCTGCGCGCGCGGGCGGTGGCGGGTGAACTCGCAGACGGCGTCGGCGATCCGGGTCACCTCCGCGTCGGTGAGGTGCGGGTAGATCGGGAGGGCGAGGATCCGCGGGGGGGGCCCCGCGGGGGGGGGGCCCCCCGCGTGCGCGGGGGGCCCCGGCGGCGCACCCGCGTGGTGGGGGCGGCCCCCCGGGGTTGTCACCGGGGGGCCGCAGGGCG